>JAADHA010000506.1 GCA_013152105.1 Oligoflexia bacterium
CGTCGGCCTGGGCCTGGGCCGCGGCGGCAGCGTCTGCGTCGGCCTGGGCCTGGGCCTGGGCCGCAGCGGCGGCATCTGCTTCAGCCTGAGCCTGGGCAGCAGCGGCGGCGTCTGCTTCAGCCTGAGCCTGGGCCGCGGCGGCCGCAGCGGCGGCGTCCGCCCCCGAGTCGACCACAGCCGCTGGTTCGGCATCACCACCTGTACCAAACACGGGGCCGAACTCGGCCCACTCGTCCTCTACTACAGGCGCATCTTCGACCACGACCGAAAGATCCACGCCGTCTGGGCAGAGCTTGAACCACTTCGGGTCCTTGCTTAGATCGGTCCAGCGACCGTAGACCGAGCCGTCGGGGCACTCGATCTGAGCCAGGTGCATTCCCGAGAGCACCTGGTCGCTGGATTTCATCCGCTGACCATCGACGTAGAGACGGGCTGCTCCGGTCGCTTCTGGAATGAAGGCGTCGATCCGCGGGCGACTGCGTACCTCGGCCCGAAGAGCCTCGAACAAGCTCCGCGGATCATCCGCATCGAGAACTTCGGAGTCCCAGCGGAAATTGTTGTCAAAGAGAAGGGCCTGGCGCCAGGAATCCAGAGCCCGTCCCTTCTTGTCACCGCCCAGGTGCTCCACAACCCCCCGATAGAAGAAGATCAGTGCGAGCTGGGCGGCAGAGACCACAGCACCTTCTTCCGGTGCCGCATCCTCTGCTGCATCAAGCGCCTTGTCCGCCGACTTGGCGTCACCGCTCACCAACGCGGCACGCGCCACTTCGAGTTGGTCGGTCACCCCAGCGCGCGCGACCCCAGAAAAGAGCAGCGCGAGCGCGAGGACCCCTACTTGCAGCCGTCGGCTGTCCATTCAGCGTCATCCTGTGTGGTCGAGAAGACATAGGAACACGTCTTGCCTGCCCGTACGTCCAGCGTGCCCCGAATGGTCGAACCGGATGACCGAGACACTTTGGTCTTGTAGATACCTGGAGTCAGGCCGATGAGCGTAAGCCGGCCAGTTCCGTCCCAGCTTTGCCTGAAGCCCGTACCCGACGAGACCGACACCTGCCCGCTGTCAGGCGGGTTCAGGACCAGCGATATCGCACCGTTCGTCCCATCCATGGCACCGATCTCGATGGTGCCGCCGGGCACAGCGCCATCCGGCCCTCTGCCATCCCGCACTGTGCCGCCTGGCGTGCCAGCCGCGGCAGGCGGGCTCGAAGGCGAGCCCACTGAACCGTCATCGCCCCCCAACAGCCCGAACGACTTTGCCGCGACGAATCCGCCACCCACCACGATGACACCAACGACCGCCAAGGCCACCAGCGCGATCACCAGCTTTCCGCCACCCTTGGATGGCGCGTCCGGCGCAGGTGTGAGATTCCGCGGCACCGCAGCGTGCGCGACAGGCGGCGGCTTGGGTTGAGATGCAGAAACGACGCCCGGTTCGTGCGGCAGCGAGGGCCCCTGCCCGCCGGTCGTCAGATCGGGAGTTTGCTCAGCAGACTCGGGGGGCGAAGCTGTCCCCGAAGGATCGATCGCCGGCGCTTGGGTCGTGGGAGCACCCGTCGTCGGAGCTTCCACCCCTGGCGGCTCAGTCGCTGGTGACGCGGGAAGAACGCCCGGCAAGTCCGGCGCTGGCGCCCCAACCGCCAGGTTTCTTGCTGGAGCTTGGATTGCATCGATCGATGGCGCTCCAACCACCGAGTCCATGCCCACGAAGGGGTCGACCCCAGGTGGGAGCCCTGCATCATCAGTGGGTGCCATGGTCCGTCTGACTTCTGACTGGGCGTCCTGTGGAGCATCCAGTGCCAGATCTTCGTCCATCAACTCTACGGGAGGATCTTCGCCAGCCAGTTCGGGCGGAGTCTGGAATGGAATGGGCGCGTCACCGTCGGGCGCGGCTTCATCACCGTCGTCGTCTCCCGACTGATTCAAGTCTGCGAAGGCGCGCGCGCCCGACAGGCGGTCCTCGAAGAGGGTGCTTCCGGTGAGAGGATCATCCGGGTTCACGCGCGGCTCCATGCAGTCCCGACAAGGCGTCACCACACTTCGCGCGAAGCGTCGCATCGACCCGTCATGGACTTCATCCGCCAAAGCCTCCATCAGGTCTACGACCTGTCCCGCTGTCGGACGATCGTCCCGTTCGTACGCGAGCAACAGCCGCATCACCTGACGCACCTGGGGTTCGCGTTCGGCGTCGAGCACGCTCAGGTCGATCGCTTCGATCCGCCGGTCCAGTTCTTTTTCGTACTTTTCGGGCCGGATGTGGACCTTGCCGAAGGTCTCCTGCGCCAGCATCTCGTACAGGGTGATGCCCAGCGAAAAGACGTCGCCCGAGGGTGCGTCGGGGTCGCCCAACAGGCGCTCGGGGGCCATGTATGCCGCTGACCCGAAGGCCAGGGCTTGGGTGTGGGCTTCGCGCTCGTCAAAGCTGGCCTGGGCGGTGCCGAAGTCCAGGACCTTTACGTCACCGGCCTTGGTCACCATGACGTTGGAAGGCTTGATGTCCCGGTGGATCAGGTGCAGCGGTTCGCCGCCCTGGAGCGGAACCGAGTTGTAGGCAGCTTCCAGCGCGCTAGCCACAGCCGCGATGACTTCGAAGGCCACCTTGAAGGGGATGCGGTCGCCGTTTTCCTTGCAGTAGTTGATCAGCGTCTTGACATCGACGCCGTCCAAGAACTCCATGACGACAGCGCACTGACCGTTGATGGCCGTCAAGTCTTCCACGCGGATGATGTTGCGGTGGTGCAGCAAGCCAAGCACGCGCGCTTCGTCACGCGAGCGCTGCACGATCTCCTGGTGGCCCAGCCACTTGCCGTGCAAGAGCTTGATTGCGACGATACTTCGGAAGTTATCTCCCGTGATCATCTCGGCCATGTACACCTTTCCGAACGCTCCCTCAGAGAGCTCCTTCAGGAAGCGAAAACGGCGGCGGGGGTCCATCGAGTCTCCAGATCTCGGCGGTGCCGACTATAGCCCAGGTGCGGCGGCCACGGGACCAGCCACGCGCTCGGTCACTCGCAGATGCCCCCGTCCTCGTTGGCGACCTCGACTGCGATGTGCATCAGGACAAAGTACTCTTGTACCCCTTGGTCGATTCCCGGAAACTTCTTCTTGACCTGCTTCCACGACCACGTTGCAGCCAGACCCCGGCCCCAGGGCTTGTAGCCGTTGAGCAGATCCTGTTCGTGTGCCGCCAGGATGGCCGACACCGCCATCAGGGTCGCGTCCTCTTTGCGGTCCTTGGCCAGCTCTGCATCCAAGTAGACGCTGTCGATGGGAGACGCCCGCGACCAGTCTTCCCGCTGAAGCGAGCTGACCCGGTCCAGATCAACTGGACGCCGGGAGCCGTTGACATCCGCCACCAGGAAGCGCATCGCGCCATAGCGTGGTCTGATCTGCGTGCCCTGGCCGCACAAGGCGTCCGCCAGCTCGGTCGGTTCCGACGCGTCGCTCATCAAAAGACGCAGGCGGTCCACCTTTCCGGTGTCTTCATAGCGACGCGCCCGGTCCAGCGCTGACTTGACCATCGCGGCGTCCATGCCGAAGGCCTTGAAGTTGTGCTCCCGGTTGGTGCTGGTGTAGGTGATGTCGATGAGCGGGTCGGTCTGGCGAGTCTGAAACTCCGCGACCTCGTCACCCACCGCGATGTTCTCGTTGACCAGCACATAGCCACAGACGCCGGCCACGATGAAGACACTCGAGACGGCCATCCACGTGCGCAGGCTCACTTCTTGCTCCCGGTACGCTTGCGTACCTCGGCCTGGGTCGGGATGTTCATGCGGGTGCAGTAACCATCCCCGACAATGTACTTGCGCCAATCGCTAAACGCCGGCTGAGAACCATAGTTTTCGGCGTAATAGCAGACCGCGAGAATGTGCTGAGCCGTGACGCTATAGGCGTAGTGCTGGGTCTCGCGATGAAGCACGCCTCCGCAGGTCTTGCTCTTGTCATCGGGCGTCGTGCAGAGGATGTTTTGCCCGTAGAAATCGGGGGCGCGGACCTGGTTCGTGTTCTTGAGGTACTTGCGGTAGCCCGGCAGGATGTTGGTGGTCTTGACTCGTCCCCGCTCATCGAAGCGGCTGTCGTCATAGCCAGAGTTGTGACTGAGGATCGTCATCTGGACCACCGCACCAGACTCTCTTAGCTCGGGGTCATTCCACGCTTCGGCGAGCAGCCCGACCGCCGCGCGGGTCGACTCGACCACGTCCGTGCGCTCGTCCACCTGGCAGGATGTGATCCGGCACTTCTTCCGGCTGGTGAGCGGCTCGTTCGGGTCGATATACTCGGCGTTCCTGTAGACATTGAGAGGAGGTGCGAGCCGGGTCGGCGACCACAGCCCGGTCGAGCCACGCAGCTTGCAGCCCGCCACGCCCAGCCCCATTCGGTGGGCGACCTCGGGCATGAGCTGCCACATGCCCTTGGCACAAGCGGGCGACGTGATGGCCGTCCGATACCGGCTTTCTTGGTAGGGAATGGCCGCGAAGACCTCGGGCATTCCAGCATCGCGCAACTGGTTGACCACAACCGCGTAGTCATCGACGATCTGTTCCAAGCGACTCCAGAACAGCCAGGCCTTGAGGTGGATCTGGACCGAGTGCTGGACGTAGGTCAAGTAGCGCTGGTCCCACTTCTCGGGATCGGCACCCAGGGCCGCCCAGTCAGCCGCCTTCGCGTTCGGCTGCATGATGAAGTCTGAAAACGGCTGATTCAGACCCTCTTTCAATGCTTCGGCGACCGGCTCGTCCAGCGTGACGTACTCGTAGTACTCCTGCCCGTCATCCTTCGGTCCCAGGTCGGCGATGTCGCGTTGCCACAGGTGCAAGAGCGGCACCACCAGCGCGGTCGCGGAGACCAACACCAGCACCAAGGTGGCCGGGATGAACCAACTGGGCACGCCACCCTGGGCATCCAACTCTTTGACATTGCTGGACTCGTGAGCGCCGTCGACCTGGGATGCCTCAGACAGGATCTGATTTTTTTTCCATACGCCCAGGCGTCGGCAGTCCACAAAGACCAAGCTTGCACCGCGCCCTGGGGGTCCGAGGTGACAGACCGCGTCCTTGTCCAGGTAGACGGGCCCGGTGATTGGATAGACCTCGTTCCAGTCGACGTTTCCGTGCGGGGCGACTCGGACCTGGTTCGTGCCAACCGGCGCAATGGCCACGGTGCCACCATCGTAGGCCGTGATGACCGCCTGACGATCGTCCAGTCCCCGATAGCCCTCGATCTTGAGCCCACCGGGACCGGGGTTGGCCCCCATCCGCACGACGGGTCCCCGACAGACGACATCGCCATGGTAGCTCAGGGGTCCGTCCGTGAACCGCAGGACGACATCCCAGCGTTCCTGGCTCATGGAGCCGCTTCGAGCTTGAGGACCGGACGCGCCGCGAGGGGTGCCAGGTCAGCGAGGATCATCTGGGGGCCAAGCAGCGTCCCGTCACAAAACAGCCGCCACTGGCCCGCCGGAAGGGCCAGCCACTGGGCCAGGTGGTCCGCGATGGACACGGCAGGGACAGCCGTACCCACGCGAGCCAGCATTCGGGCAGGTGGATCAGAAGAGGGCACGAGGATCTCAACGGTCACCAGCACGTTCTCTACCAGCACGATGTCGATGGGCTGCTGACAATCGAGCTGAGAGAGGGGCTGCGCACCAGACAGAGACCGGTCCCCTTGCGCCATGCGCCACCACCCGGCCAAGCCACCGGACAGGTCGGTCCGCAGCGGCAGGACGTGGCCCACAAGGCGGGAGATGGCGTCCGCCGTGGTGATGTCCCCAGGAAGGCGGAGACGCATGGGGCGCGCCTTGGGCCCACGCCGAAGCTGAAGGCTCACGGTCTCGCCGGAGCTGACCGCCAGGATTGGATCGGGCGATCGCCGCGTCCCAGCCCTTGCCACCGGTGAGCCGGCCGGCGAGGCTACTGCAGCCGGCGCCGCCGCCGCCGCAGGCTTTGGCGTTTCGTCACCAGGGCCGGCGAGCGGGGCCGCGTCCGAAGCGCCAACTGGCACCGAGACCTGGACGTTCACCCGCCGCGAGACAGCGGGCGAGGGCGGCGTCGACCGCTCCAGAGCAGGGATCGACGGGGGACCGGCGGGTCGGACCCGAGGCGAGCGCCTGGTGCGTCCCTTGCGCACACGCGCACCATTCCCGTTGTCACAGGACGAACGCGTGATCTCGTCGATAAGTCTGGCCGCCGTTCCATCGGCTGCATCATCATCATTCTCGATCTCGCGATCCGCCGAGGACCGAATCTCAGCCAGCAAGTCCCTGGCCTTTTCGCCCGACGATGACAGCGCGCCGGACACGGCGTCGGACAGGGCTTCGGGCGGTGCTGCAGCCGTCAGAGGACCCGCGGAAGCGGCCCCCAGGGCCGATGTCGTCAGCGGGGAAGCCTGCGGCGTCTTGGAGCCGCTGCTGTCCACGACCGCAGACACATTCCCGCGCGACCGGCGCGACCGACGTGGGCCCTTTGACCAGCGCGACACCGGGGCGTCGCCGTCCTTCGTCTGTGCCTTGGCCGGCTGCTGCGACGCTGATGCGCCATCGGTCTGGGGGGCAGCGCTGTTGGACTGATCGCCGGACTGATCCCCGACGGAACTGGCCGAAGTGCTCGACCGATGCGACCGCCGCCTGACCCGGCCCGGCGGTGGGCTCCAGGTTGCGGCCGCCGAGCGTCCCTTCACCCCGTCGCCTGAGCTCTTGAACCCAGGGGCGCCCGGATCGTCGTCCAGCATCGCCATGAGCTGGTCCTTGGAGAGCATCTGGGTCTTGCCACCCTCCAGCGCCGTACCCGTGCGCTTTCCCATCGTGCTGACCCGCATCATCAGGTCCATCAGCGAGGGACCCGTGGAGTCTGGACTGGAGAGCACCGCACGCACGCTCTCTAGAAAGTCATCACCAGAGGGGTAGCGGTCCTCTCGGTCGGGGCGAAGGGCATAGGTGAGAAGGTCGCGGACCGACTGCGGAAGCACCTCGCGAAAGCGAAACAGGCGGCGGGAACCCTCGCCGCGTGCGGCCTGCTGCCGGATATCGTTGACCAGCCCGTCGTAGACCGGCTTGCCCGTCATGATCTCAAAGGCGATCAGCGCCAGGCTGAACAGGTCCGAGGAGACGTCCTCGGGGGCCGCATCGATCCGCTCGGGCGGACAGTAGCGAAACGAGTCCTCGCGCGGGACCCGCCGTTCGTTCTCGTGAAACTGGAGAATCTCGACCTGGGGGAGGGCATAGCCGATCGCCAGGACCTGTCCGTCCCGCTTCAGCATCACCCGCCACGGTGTCAGCCCGCCGTGCGAGTAGACGCCGATATTGTCGCCAGCGTCCGCGGCCTCGACCAGGATCTGCCCACAGGCATACATGAGCTCCAGTCCCGCCCGCACCCCCGCCGGTTCGCCGTAGTCGGCAAGCAGGCGGATCACCTCCGCGACCGACCACGCTTCCCCGGTCGGGTAGACGAAGGCGCCTTGGTCCTGGTCCACCCCGACGAGCTCCACCAGGCCCGTCACCATGGGCGACTCGAGAAAACCGAGCACGACATCCAAAGCGCTGCTGATGGCGTTGTGGCCTCGGTACTCGGGGTGAAAGACCACCGCCGTGTGGCGCAAGCCGCTGTCGCTATCCAGTTCAACCAGGTCCGATGCCGGCCCGATCAACTTTCGTCCTGTGACCGACAGGCCACAGATGGTGTCACCGTGGTTGAGATCCATGAAAGACTCGGCAGGCTGGGCCCGCGGGTGATGAGGTTCCGGGGAATACCCCCGTGTGGTCTAAGCAGTCTGAGCGGGCAGGCAGCACACCGTAGCAGAGGTTCCGCGGGTCCCCCAGTGCACCCCACAGCGGCATCGCTCTCCACGCTATGCTCCAGCACATGCCAGTCAGTCACGAGCAGCGCCAGAGACAGCAGCAGGCCGAGGACCTGCAGGCCCAACAGGAAGCCAAGGACAAAGAGGCCCTTCAGCAGCTTGAAGAGGGCCAGGAGATCTCGCAGGAACAGGCGGGCCAGCTCCAGCCCCAGATCGGGAACGCCGCGCTCGCCGCGCTGCTCGCTCACGCGGCCTCAGCCTCAGCCTCAGCCTCGGCCTCGGCCGGCATCACCGCCGCCGAGGAGGACGTGGGCGAAGAGCTGGTCGAGGTTCAAGACGAAGAAGAGGTCTTTGCAGAAGAGCTGAACGCGTCCGTCTACGGGGGAGGTGGAGGCGGCGCCGGTGTGCCCGGGGGACCCGCCGACCCCTGGGATATGGGAAAGCTCTTTGGCGGCGACGACGACGGTACACCCGCTGGCGGCGGACCCCGCGGTGGGCGCGTCCGCCCATCCCCGATCCGACCAGGCACCTTGCCGATCGATGAGGACCTCGACGACGAAGACGATGTCGAGGCCGTCCCCGACGAACACATCGAAGCGGTCATGGCCTCGCTTCCGGCTGTCCCACGACGACGGACGACGTCACTGTGGGGTGATGCCATCCACTGCGCGGTCGAGGACGCCCTGGGCGAAACAGGAGCGATCGCCCGCCTCAGCCTGTCCCCCGAAGACCTGGTCCGGCGCGGTGGGCCCGGCAGCCCGGTGGGTCGCCCCCTGGCCATCGGTCGCTTTCTGGCGGCACAGGCCAGCGCACCCCTGGCGCGTTGCCTGGGACGGGCCCTGGCCGGCGGCTCGGCGACGATGCTGGTGGCAGCCACCGGAGCCGCTGGAGCGACCGCTCGCCTTGCGACACTGGCCGTGTGCGCACAAGTGGCAGAGAGCGGCGGCACAGACGGCCAGGCGACCGTGGACCGGGCGGCTGCCACCGACAGGGCCGTCGCCCTCGCGCTCACCTTGGACGCGTGGCCTCGCACCATCCTCGCCGCGCGCAAGCTGGCTCGCCGACATCGCCTTCATGCCCCGGAGATCGCCGAACGCGCCTTGGGCCGATCGCTGGCACCCGGTGGGGTCGTGGGCGGAGAATTGCCGGCCGAGGCCCTGGGCAGCCGGGCGCTCGCCAGCCTGATCCCCCAGTCGCGACCCGTCGATGTCCCCGACCTTCAGGCCCCGCCCCTGGACCCGGTCGCCTCCGACGAAGAGACGGCCACGGTGGACGCACTCCTTGCAGAGTTCACGGGAGGCCGTGACCCACGCGCCCCGCCCAGCG
>JAADHA010000692.1 GCA_013152105.1 Oligoflexia bacterium
CACAACACCATGTGCGAGATCCTCGACGCGACCATGCCCCACATCCCAGCGGACCGACCCCGCTACCTGATGGGGGTCGGGCGACCGGTGGACCTGGTCGAGGGCGCCGCGCGGGGCGTGGACATGTTCGACTGCGTCATCGCAACCCGTCACAGCCGCAGCGGCATGTTCTACACATGGCAGGGCCGCCTGCGCATCACGGACCGACGCTACCGCAACGATATGTACCCGCCTGATACCGAGTGCGGCTGCCCGGTCTGCACGCGCCACACTCGCGCCTACCTCAACCACCTGTTCCGGGTGGGCGAGATCCTGGGCGCCACCCTGACCACCGTACACAACCTGTACTGGTTCGCCGAGTTCATGGCCCGCATGCGGGCAGCGATCCAGCAAGGTCCCCGGGCTTTCGAGGAATTCCGTCGACAAGTCCACCGGACCTACCCGGTGCGAGACACCACCCCGCAAGCGCCCAGTACCAGCCACAGCCACAGCCAAAAGGGGGGACACCGTGGCAGGAAGGAAGGGCGGCGGCCCAAGGGCGGGCGCAAGTGAGACCGCGCGACGCAGCAGGCTGCTCAGGCCCCGTGCAGCAACACCCAGATAAAGGCGACCAGCACCAGGGTGACGACGACGGCGGCGCCCACCAAGCGATATCGGGCGGCCGGCGCCTGTCGCTGGGTCGATCCCCAAGCGCTGGGCTCATCCAAGCTGGACGCACCGTGGCTGGTGGGTGCTTCCACTGACGCTGGGACGATCTGCGGGCCCCCTGGAATCTCGGCGACCGCGGTGTCGTCCGCGACAGCTTCGACATCCAGAAATCCAGCCCCAGAGAGCGGCAGCCCCTCGGGCGCGGGCAAGGGGTCCAAGGGCTCGTCGGCGATCAACACCTTGACCGCGGCAGATGGATGTCCCTCGCTGGCCGCAAAACGGTCCAAGGCCGCCTCGCGCCCGAGTCCAGCCGCGACCCGCGCCAACACCGCCGTCAAGGGCAGCTCGTCTGGGCTGAAGCTGCTGGTCAGCTCGCCGGTCCCTGAACCATCTTCACCCGGCCGAGTGCGTCCCGCCCAGGCATCGAGCAGTCCCGGTACGATGTCGTCCGCGCCCAGATCGAAACCCACCTCGTCAACGGGGCCGGTGTCGCCTGAGAGCTCCGGTGGACCGGGTGGACCGGGTGGACCGGGTGGACCGGGTGGATCTGTCGGGTCTGCCATGCATGCACCCACGGTCCGAGGTGGCGCCGCCGCTCAGTTGCGGTTCAACCCTGAGGCCGGACCAGGGCGCCCAAAGTAGAAGCCCTGGGCCAACTTGAAGCCCACATCGACGCAGGCTTGGGCCTGGGCTGCGGTCTCGATGCCCTCGCACACGGGGGTGATGCCGCAGTCCAAGACCATCTTCACCAGCGCCTTGACCAAGCGGTGCTGCTTGGAGGTTGGCTGGTCCAAGCCACACACCCAGGCCTTGTCGAACTTCACGAAAGCGGGCGTCGCCTCGACCAACTCCAGCAAGCGGGCCTGGCCCGCGCCAAAGTCGTCATAGGCGGTGCGAATCCCCAGAGCCGAGAGCGCGACGACCAGCGTTCTCAGGCCCTGCACATCGGTCACGGCTTCTTCGTGAATCTCCAGCACCAGATTCGCATCGGGCGACTGCGCCCGAAGCTCGGCCATGCTCTCGACCAGCCGATCGCTGCCGAGTTCGATCGGGTGGCAGTTGAGGAAGAGGGTCGGTGAAGGCCCAAAACCAATGGCCAGGTCCATGGCGCGAACGCGCAGCAATTCGCTGAGTTCCTGCGCGCGTCCGACCTGTTCGGCGAGCGCCAGGATCGCCACCGGAGACCGGGGGAGGTCATCCAAAGTGCCGCGTCCCAGGGCCTCCCAGCCGATGATGCTGTGGCGATCCGCCAGATCCACCAGGGGCTGAAAGTGGACATCCACCGCCCGCTGGCTGAGCATTCGCGCGACGAGTTCATGCCCGCCCATGCGCTGGGGCAGATTGTCCACCGACCGGTAGACCGTCGTCTCGCCGTCGTCCTCTTCCCGAACCAGGCGCACGATGAATTCGCTGGTCGCGAAGTGAAGCACATCGCCGTCTCGGATGACATGCTGCCCCGAGACCCGGCGCCGGTTCACATAGGTGCCGTTGGTGCTGTCCAGGTCGCGCACCCAGAGCTGATCGTTGTCGTGAATCAGCTCGGCATGGTGCGAAGAGACGCCGTTGTTGTGCAGCCGCAAGCCACCCTTGGCCCGCCTGCCGATCTGAAATGGAAACCGCGCGATGGGCGTGATCACCAAGTTGGATTCACCGTCGAGGTAACCCTCAAGGATCCATCCAGAGTCAGGTACCGGTGTGTGATGAGACATGAACGGCGCCAGTGTGCCCCAGTCCGGCCACCACGTCCACGCGGTCGTAGCCAGGTGTTAGCTTGCAGTTCGTTCTGGAACATCGGAGAACCCATGGCGCACTTGCTTTTCCTACGTGAGGACGAACCCCTTGTCGAGTACCGACTTCGCCCTGGCCGGACCAGCATCGGGCGCGCGGATACCTGTGACGTAGCGCTACCCGGCGCCGAGATCAGCCGAACTCACTGCATCATCGACGGCGACGGCCAGTCCTGGGTCATCACCGACCGCAGCCGCCACGGGATCACCATCGACGGCAAGCCCACGGCTCACGCCACCCTGACCGACGGCAGCGTGGTCACCTTGGGCCCCTACACCATCGAAGTACGCCTGTCCCGGGCCGAGGCCCGACCCACCGAAGACGTGGTTGCAGGCCGAGGACACGAACTGATTCTGGCCACGGACGACGGCGGGCTGCTGGTCGAGCGCCCCTGGGTGGTCGTGACCGCGGGCCCAGATGAGGGGCGGCGCTATCCCATCAACGCGGCGCGCCAGTCCGTCGGCAGCCCACCCAGCGACATCCCCCTGTCGGACCCCGACATTCATCCAAACCACATGCTGCTGCGCCTGAGCCGCGGCCGGGTGATGGTCGAGCCCGGACAGGGGGCTGCCTTCCTGGATGGTCAGCGGGTCCGCGAGATCACGCCGCTCTACGCCGACGACGAGCTGTCCATCGGCAGCAGCGTCCTCCGCATTGAACACGCCAGCCTGGACGAGCACCCAGCGGCCAGCCGCTTCGGCGAGATGGTCGGTGACAGCCCCGTCATGCACCAGCTCTTCGGCACACTCCGACGCTTCGCCGGCCACCACTTCCCGGTCCTCATCTCGGGCGAGAGCGGCACCGGAAAAGAACTGGCCGCGCGGGGCGTACACGATGTCAGCGTCCGCGCGACAGGGCCCTACATCCCCATCAACTGCGGCGCCATCGCTTCGAACCTGTTCGAGAGCGAACTCTTCGGCCACGAAAAGGGCGCTTTTACCGGCGCCGACCGCAGAAAGGACGGCGCATTTCACAAGGCCGGTGGCGGCACCATCTTCCTCGACGAGGTCGGCGAGCTTCCAGAAGGGGCGCAGGCCAAGCTCTTGCGGACGCTGGAGAGCGGCGAGGTTCGGCGCATCGGCAGCACCAGCGTCACCTACCCCGATGTCCGCGTGGTCGCGGCGACCAACCGCGACCTGCCGGCTGAGGTCCGCGCGGGCAACTTCCGCGAGGACCTCTTCTTCCGCTTGGCCGTGCTCTCGGTCCGCATCCCTCCCCTCCGAGACCGCATCGACGACCTGCCGGTGCTCTGCCGCACCTTGTGCAGCGCCCTGCACCCCGAGTGCCACGTGACGGACGACGCCTACCAGGTCCTCAACCGTCACCGCTGGGCCGGCAATGTCCGCGAGCTACGCAACGTGCTGACCCGCGCCTACGTGTTGGCCGGACCACGCATCGACGCCGACGCCTTGTCCTTTCATGACCTCGGCACGCTCCCAACACAACAGCCCGCCGACGCGCTGACCCTGGGCCAGGCCGAGCGCACCTACATCACGGGGGTCCTCTCGCAGGTCAATGGAAACCGATCGGCCGCGGCGCGCGTCATGGGCATCGCCCGCTCATCCTTGCACTACAAGATGCGCAAGCTCGGCATCGACTGAGGCCCCGTGGGTGGGCCGTGGGCAGGGTCAGTGGGATAGACGCGCGGCATGTCCACACACACCTCGCTCACGTTCACCTCCGACCTCGCTGCCCTCGCCGATCTGCCCCAGGTCGTGGTCATCGGCCGCGCACATCGCTTGGCGGATCCCAGCATTGCGCAGGCATTGGGCGTCGACCTCGACACCTGGTCCGCCATGCTGGATCGCGTCGATCCGGGGGACAGCGGCGCCAGCGCAGAGACCTGGGTCGGCGCGCGGCGCGTGATCGTGGGGGTCCTGCCCGAACACTGCTCCCGCCACAACAGCGTGTCCCGAGCCTGGGCCATCCCCGCCCTGGCCAGCAAGCTGAGCGACGACCAGGACGGCGGCGTGATCTTGGCGATCGACAACGACGAGACCGCCTTGGCCAGCGCCATGGCCGCGGCGCGCGCCCTGCCCCTCTTCGACCGCCGATCGGGTGAGGACAGCAACCGCACGGTCGCACTCGCCACCTTCACGCCGGCCGGGCCCTTGACAGATCCTCGCGCTCCAGCCGCTGTGGCCGCCGTCCGCATGGCCTGCCGCCTGTTCGACACGCCGGCCTCGGACCTGCACACCGACGCCCTGGTGGCCGAAGCGCGGAACGTGGCTCAACAGGTCGGGGCCAAGATCACGGTGGTTCAGGGCGAAGATCTCAGGACCAGTGGCCTGGGCGGCCTCTACAATGTGGGCAAGACCGCCGTCCACGGCCCCGCCCTGGTGGAGCTGGTCTACAGCCCCGAAGACGCCCAGCAGACGGTCGCCTGGGTGGGCAAGGGCGTGGTGTACGACACCGGCGGCCTCTCCTTGAAGGGCAAGGACCATATGGCCACCATGAAGGGCGATATGGGTGGCGCGGCCGCCGTCCTTGCGGCCTTCCAAGCCGCCGTCCAGATCGGCTGCAAGCACAAGCTGGTCGCGATCCTCTGCCTGGCCGAGAACGCCATCGGGGCGACCGCCTATCGGCCGGATGACATCATCACCTGCTACTCGGGCAAGACGGTCGAGATCAACAACACCGACGCCGAGGGGCGCCTGGTGCTGGCCGACGGCGTGGCCTGGGCCTGCCGCCACCACAGCCCCGACATCCTGGTCGACATGGCGACCCTGACGGGCGCCGCCCTGGTCGCCACCGGCAAGACCCACGCCGGCATCTACTGCAACGACGAAAGCCTGGAACAAGCTGCAATCGCGGCTGGAAAACGTGCCGGCGAGCCCGTGTACCCCTTCGTCTACGCGCCGGAGTTGTTTCGCAAAGAGTTCAAGAGCACGCTTGCAGACATGAAGAACAGCGTAAAGGATCGCATGAACGCCCAGAGTTCCTGTGCCGGGCAGTTCATCTCCAACCACCTGCCCACCGACCCTCCACGCTGGGTCCATGTCGACATCGCGGGCCCGGCCTGGGGCCCGAACGACCGCGGCACCGGCTACGGGGTCGGGCTGCTGCTGGAGCTGCTGGCCGCGGACTAGACGCCCAGCAAGCTGCCGCTACTGGTGGCTTTGCAGCTTCTGGCCTTCGGTCGCCATGGACTCGGCATCGACCCCCATATCGGGGTGAGGCACGACGACTTCGCCGGTCCCCAATTCGTACGTTCCCAGCAGCCAGCTCTGGACGATGCCATCGAGCCCGCCTTCGCGGTTGAGCATCTTGGTGCCGTGCCCCGCATTTTCGTACGACTGAAGGTGGACCTGACCCAGGGCCCGATCACGAAGGATGGTCGCGGCGCGGGCCGAGCCCGGGTCGTCGTCGCTGGCGACCAACAAGAGCGGACGATTCCCGTACGCCTTGAGTGCATGGGGCGACGTGATCCCCTCGTAGTTCAAGCCCGGAGAGAGCATCACGACATTGACGATGTCCTTGTCTTCGCTGCCCACTTGAAGACAAAGGTTGGCGCCGAGACCACCACCGACGCACGAGACCTGGGTGACCCCGGCATCCCGCAGGTACTTCACCGACGCTCGGACGTCGTAGATCATCGCCAGATAGTCGCCATCGGTCAGCTCTTCGCCCGCCTTGTCGCTGGAACCGTGGCCCCGCAGGTCTGGAGCAACCGTGGTCAGCCCCGTTTTCGCCAGTTTCGTCGCCAAGAAATCCATGTCAGTTGCCTGACGACCGAGCATGTGGAGCAACACGACACCCGATGTCGCGCCCGGGCTGACCTCGACGCGGGCGTGCAGGTGCAGGCCGTCTTCGGCTTGCAGCGTGACATCCTGCGCCGCAAGGGCGGCGCCAATCAGGAACACAGCGAGCATGGAACTCTCGAGCACGGGTGGCAGACGAAGAAGCGAGGGAGTGCAGCTTGAATCCTACCGCACTGTCGACCGCGGAGGGCACCCCAAAGAGGGGTGAACCAGCAGCGCGTTGAGGTCGGCGAGGAGCTGCGACAGGTTCAACCCGTATGCTGCTGCCGCTTCTTCCAAGGTCTCATCGAAGCGCACGGCACAACCATCGCATGCAGGCAAGTTGTTGCAAGCAAAGACCGCCGCGGCCCCGCTGTGTCGTCGCCAGGCCTGGTCGACGGTCATGCTTGGAGCGAAAGGCTTTCCCAGCAAGCTCAGGTCCACCCGGGTGGTGGCGAGCCCACGACGCAGTGTTGCCAGCGCCTGTTCCAGAACGACCACATCGCGGCTGAGGTGCCGCGCGTCGGGGAGCAGGGTCTGGCGCGTCACCAGCACGGCGCGCACCTGCCGTCGCAACAAGACCACACCACGCGAGGCGAGCCCCTTACGGAGCCGCCACCACCATGATCGACTCGACCTGCTCTGGCTCGGAGCTTCCACCAGCGCATGCCTATCCCGTGGCGTTTGACAGTACCGGTGGGCGCGCATAGGAACCAAGGGCTCCGCAGCCAGCGGGTGTGCCTACCGGCCGGCAAGTCGGTCGCAGCTCATTCCAGGCATCGGAGCAGCTCTTTGATCGGGCAGGGATGATTCCTTCTGAGGACAAGCTCTTCATGGACCAGGCCCTCGCGCTTGCGCGAGACGCTGCGGCCATGGGAGAGGTCCCGGTCGGCGCAGTCGTCGTCTTCGACGGACGCGTGATCGGGACCGGGTTCAACCGTCGTGAGGCCGACAAGGACCCCACGGCACATGCCGAGCTTCTGGCGATCCGCCAGGCCGCCCAGCATATCGACGACTGGCGTCTACAGGGCTGCACGCTCTACGTGACGCTGGAACCCTGTGCCATGTGCACAGGCGCGATGGTGCTCGCTCGAGTGGAACGGTGCGTCTATGGCTGCACCGATCCCAAGGGCGGATTCATGGGCACGCTCGGGAAGCTGCACGACCACTCAGGGCTCAACCACCGCATCGCGGTGACGCCTGGAGTGTGCGGGCAGGAGTCGGCAGAGTTGCTCCGCGGCTTCTTTCGACACCTTCGTTCCTTGAAGGACTGACTCCAACCAGATGCGGAGAGGTGGCCGAGTGGTCGAAGGCGGTAGATTCGAAATCTACTGTAGGCCTTGCCTACCGTGGGTTCGAATCCCACCCTCTCCGCCATCCTTGCCCCCCCCACTGGAGAGATAACCGAGTGGTTGAAGGTACACGACTGGAAATCGTGTGTTTGGGGAAACCTGAACCGAGGGTTCGAATCCCTCTCTCTCCGCCATATGCCCGCCCCTGGGAGTCCTCCAGGGACGGCGCTGCCACGTACAGACGCCTACACTCTGGCGTGGCGACTCGCGAACAAGGGTGATGGTCGGGACCCGGTGACCACGGATCCGTGAACCCCGCCAGGTCCGGAAGGAAGCAACGGTGTCGGTCCCCGCGGGGCACCAGGTATCCCGGCCATCACCCTTGTTCGCAAGCCCCTCTCTCCCATCCATCGCGGGCCACCCCTTGAGCTACGTCGCCATCGCACGAAAGTGGCGTCCGCAGTCCTTCGCCGATATCGCGGGCCAGGGCCACGTCACGCGGACCCTCGAGAACGCGATCAAGCTCGGGCGGATTCACCACGCCTTCCTGTTCTCCGGGGCGCGAGGCGTCGGCAAGACGACCGCGGCGCGCACGCTGGCCCGCTGCTTGAACTGCCTGGTCGATGGGCCTCGCCCCGACCCCTGCGGCGAGTGCGACTGCTGCCGGGACATCCTGGCGGGCAACAGCCCCGATGTCATCGAGATCGACGGGGCCAGCAATAACGGCGTCGAGGACATCCGCGATCTACGCGACAGCGTGCGCTACATGCCGGTCCGCGGCCGCTACAAAGTCTACATCGTGGATGAAGTCCACATGCTGAGCAAGGGCGCCTTCAACGCCCTGCTCAAGACGCTCGAAGAGCCGCCCGCGCACGTGGTCTTCATCTTCGCGACCACAGAACCGCAGAAGATCCCGGACACCATTCTGTCCCGCGTGCAGCGCTTCGACTTCAAGCGCATTCCCCAGCAGGTGGTCAGCGACTACCTGGCCAGGATCTGCCGCGCCGAAGGCTTTGACGTCCCCGCCGACGGCTTGCGCCTGATCGCCCGGGCCGGCGAAGGCTCCATGCGCGACAGCCAGTCGCTGCTGGACCAGGTGGTCAACTTTGCAGGGAACACCGTTTCCACCAGCCAGGTCTCCGAGATCCTGGGCCTGGTCGACCGCAAGCTGCTCTACGACATGCTCGAGGGCATGCTGGGGGGCGAAGCCGACCGCTGTCTGGCGGCCATCGATCAGGTCTACGGCTATGGCTACGACCTGTCCGAGTTCACCGCCGAGATGCTGGAGTTGCTCCGAAACGCCACGCTGGTCGGGCTCTCCCCAAGCAGCCGACGCTACCTCGACGTGCCGGATGACGAGCTGGAACATCTCGACAACCTGGCTCGGGACGTGCCATCCGATGTCTTCGTTCGGTCCTTTCAGGTGATGCTGGATGTCCACGACCAGGTCGCTCGCGCACCGCGCCCGCGCCTGGTCCTGGAGATGGCGGTGGCGCGACTGGTGACCATCCGCCCAGCCCGCCCCATGGACCAGCTCCTGGCGCGTCTATCGGACCTGGAGCGCGGCCTGCGCCACAGCGGAGCCAGCGCGCATCCACGCGACGTTCGCGGCGCACACCCCCGCGCCCCGCGCAGCTCGCA
>JAADHA010000095.1 GCA_013152105.1 Oligoflexia bacterium
GTAGCCCAGGGCACCGATCCACGCGGCCAGGGACAGCACGAAGGCGCCCAGGATCCGCGCTCGGATCGAGCGTCTCAAGGCGATGGGCGGTCCAGAACTTCTGGGTGCGTGCACTAGTGCTCGACCGGTTGCATGCCGGGGAAGGCCGGGTCGGAGAGCATCGGCTGCGACGGGGAGGATGTGGTCTGGTCTTCCGAGGGTATCGTGGTACCCAGCAGGCGCACGGCTTCGGGGCGAGCCGAGACCAGCGGCGCGTAGCCTTCCTGGCCGGTGATGATGACGACATCGTTGGGCTGCAGGTCCAGGTCGGCGCGGGTCCAGATCACCGTCAGGTCCGCGCTGCGCAGCTCGAGGGCGTGGGGGCCGGGTGCCACGCCTTGGAGTCGCAGCGGGTAGTGCGCCCCGACCACGCCCAGGCGCGCGCCGTCCAGCACGATGCCAAAGCGCTGCCCGGTCGCGGCGCGGAGCTCGACCACGGGGGCTGGCTGGGGCTGGCTGTCCAGATTGGCCTGGGGCTGGGTGCTGAGCTCGCCATCGGTGATGTGGAGCAGGACGGCGCCGCTTTCGGGGACCACGACGTCGATGAGATCGGTGCGTTGGCCGCGCACGACCCGGAGGCTGGCCACGCCGGGGTCGACCCCCGTCACCCGGAGCGCGCTGGTCCCCCACGTGCTGAGCAGCGGGGTGGTGCCCAGGCTGAGCTTGGCCGGAACGTCGGCCTGGACGATCAGGTCTCCGGCCCAGGCGGGAAGGCTCAGGGCTGTTGTGATGCCCGCGCAGCACAACAGGGCGGGCAGTCGATGGCGGGCAGGCATGAGCGACCTCGAAGCATCACGGAACCGCTGGCCGGGCGGCCACGGTGCCGAGCACGGATGCGGGTTAACCCACGCCTCCTGGTGGCGCGGCGCCCAGGACGTGCTAGCAATCTGCGCCACTGCCTGCGCCACTGCCTGTGCCACTGCCTCAACCGCGCGGCTCGATTCGCAGTCCCGCTTCTCAGCCTTGGCAACTTCCTCCGGCCGAACCCGGCTCGGAACACCGAACAGAGGAAAACACGATGCGTTCTCTCTTCCCGACCCTAGGTGCCCTGCTCCTCGGCGGGCTGCTGACCGCCTGCAATGGCTCTACTGCTGGATCTACTGCTGGATCTACTGCTGGATCCGCGGGGGGCGTCGCTTCTGGCAAGGCTTCCTCGACCCCTGCCGCTACGGACAACGCCCAGGCTGACATCGGCGACGTCCTGGCGACGGTCGACGGCATCCAGATCGGCACCAAGGAATTCGAAGAGGCAGCCGCTCGCAAGACCCCCGCGTCCGGCGACAGCCTCTCGGACGCCGAAAAGAAGGAAGTCCTCGACCACCTGGTCGAAGAAAAGCTCCTCTACAAGGCCGCCTTGGACAAACGACTGGACCAGGACCCCAAGGTCCAAAAGGTCATGGTCAACACCCTGCTGCGCCAGGTCGTCTACGCCAATGTGCGCAATAGCGACTTCTCGGATGAAGAATTGCAGGCCTACTACGAGGCCAACAAGGACGACTTTGTCGTGCCCGCAAAGGTCCAGATCAAGCGCATCCTGATCAAGATCAAGGTGGACCGCCCGGACGCTGAGGCCAAGGCCGAAGCCGAACGGATCCGGGCCGAGGTGGTCAAGAACCCGGACTCCTTCAAGGATATCGCCAGCAAGTACAGCGAGGATCCCTTCCGCCGTCGCGGTGGCGATGTGGGCTTCGTGTCCAAGGATGGCAAACCTGGTCTGGACAGTGCGGTCGTGGACAAGGCCTTTTCCATGACGGTGGGCGATGTCTCCAAGGTCTTCAAGTCCGAGAATGGCTACAACATCATCACCGTCCCCAACAAGCGCGAGCGTGTCGAGCGGACCTTCCAGCAGATGAAGGGCAGCGTCCTGCGCAAGGTGAAGAACGAGAAGCTCAAGACGATGTACGAGGACTACGTCGCCCAACTCAAGACGGGCGCCAAGATCGACATCGACAACGCCAAGCTGGCCAGTCTCAAGGTCACGCCGACCAATCGGCGGCTGTCATCTGGGCTGTCCATGAGGGGTGGCCTGGGCGGTCCCAAGGGCGCAGATGGACCGCCGCCCAAGAAGCCCGCACCCAAGAAGCCCCCGACCAAGAAGCTCCCGGCTGCGAAGGACGGCGGCCAGTAGTGAGTTCGCGCGCCTTGTCGCCCTGGGCTCGGCTGGCACCCTGTTGCGCCTCGCTGCTTCTGAGCGTGGCACTTCTGAGCGTGGCGCTGCTGGGGGCGGGTCCGGCCCGCGCGGCGATCGTTGATCGTGTCGCGGCGGCGGTCAACGACGACATCGTGACCCTGTCCGATGTCTACGATCTGGGCGGGGACTTCATCGAACAGCGGGCCGCGAAGGGCGAACGGCGGGCGGCCGAGCTCGAAGTGCTGGACACGCTTGTTCGACGAAGCCTGATCAGCCAGGAAGTCAAGCGCCTGGACATTGACGTCACCGATGTGGATCTGGATCGGGCCATCGACGACATCGCCCGGCGCAACAATCTGGAGCGCGAACGCCTGCGTACCGAAGTCGAGAAATCCGGGATGTCCTGGACCCAGTACCGCGATGAACTTCGCCAGAGTCTTCGCGAACAACAGTTCAACAGCTACATCACCCAGACCCGCATCTCGGTCGATGAGGACGAACTGCGGGACGCCTACCAGCGCGCCATGGCCGAGCGTCCAGAAGAACTCAGCGTGCATCTGGGTGCCTTTGTTCTGCTCTTCCCGCCAGGGGCCGATGCCGACCAGCAGGCCGCGGTCTACGCGGCCGCGCAGGCCGCCGCTGACCGGGTCAATGGGGGCGAGGACTTCGCGACGGTCGCCGCCCAGGTCGACCAGGGTAGCTTTGGCAGCAACGGCGGCGAGATGGGCAACTACAAGCGTGGCGAGCTGGTGGAGCAGCTCGACCAGATCGCTTTCGACACGCCTGTCGGGCAGGCCAGCGTCCCCGTCGTGACCGATCGGGGGGTCTTCGTGCTGTATCCATTCCAACGCGATCCCATCCCGCAGCCGACCTTTGAAGAGATGCGCGAAGAACTCCAGAACAAAGTGTACTCCGACCGGATCAAGGACGAGACGGACCAGTGGTACCAGGCGGCTCGTCGCCAGGCTTCGGTCGAGATCAAGCTGGAGAAGAAGTAGGCGGGGTAGCGCCGCGGCGCGCTCGGCCTCGACCATGGACGTGTCTGAGCACCCGCCATCCAAGCTGCTCGTCCTCACCCCAGGCATGGGTATCGGTCCCGAGGTCACGCTGCGTGCGCTCGCCCAGCGTCCAGCGCTCTGGCCTCGGGTGGTGTTGGCGGGGCGGGCCGAGGCCCTCCGTGCGGTCGGCTCTACGCTGAGGTTGGTAGAGGTGAACGGATTGCAGCCCGTCCAACAGGGCCTGGCCGTCTTTGACCCGACCGACCAGCACGAGCCGGCCGAGGTCGCGGCCATCCGGGCCGGTGCGATGGCCTGCCTGGACCATCGGGCCGCGGCGCTGGTCACGGGCCCGATCCACAAGGGACGCCTGGCCGCCCGCGGCTTCGCCTTTCATGGTCACACCGACTTCCTTGGCCACCTCTGCGCTAGGGACGCGGTCATGGCCTTCGCGGGTGGGCGCTTTGGCGTCGCCCTGGTGACGGTGCACATACCCCTGGCACAGGTCCCTGCGGCGGCGACGGCGGCCGCCGTGTGTCATGTCACCCGGACAGCCGCGACCGCCTGGCGCGACGAGCTGGGCTTCGAGCGGCCGCGGATCGCGGTCTGCGGGCTCAACCCCCATGCCGGCGAGGGGGGGCTGCTGGGCACCGAGGAACGCGACACCATCGGCCCTGCTTGTGATCTGCTGCGGGCAGAAGGCTGGGACCTGACCGGGCCAGTCTCGGCCGAGACCGCCGTGATGGAGGCCATGGCGGGCCGGCGTGACCTGGTCATCGCGATGTACCACGACCAGGGCCTGGCGCCGCTCAAGGCGGTCGACTTCGGCCGGACCGTCAACTGGACCCTGGGCCTGCCCATCACGCGCACCAGCGTAGACCACGGCACCGCCGACGCCCTGGTCGGCACCGGCAAGGCCGACTGCAGCAGCATGGGTGCCGCCCTGGACCTGGCGGTCAGGGTGGTGGATCGAACACCACACGGATAAGCCGGGTACGTGGCCAACCTCTCCGGAGCGAAAGTGAACCGCACACGTCTCCTCACCGCGCTCGGCTTGTTCTTGTGCCTCGCCGCGGGCGTCGCGGGCGTCGCGTGGGCCAAGTGTGATGCATACTGGTGGCCGTTGCAACTCGTCTCCGTGTTCGTCGGCGACGGAACAGACGCCGCAGCCAACGCGACCGAGCGGGCAAGGTGGTTGGCCCAGGGATGGTTGTCTGGCGGTACGGTCGGTCAATCTAGACTGTACGTTACGGTCGTGGGCGACACGGGTGAATGGTACGATGGTGAAATGTCCCTGTCGCCCGTGGAGCAGTAGGATGTACAGTCGGTGCCGCCAGGGACGATCTGCCCTTGTCCTGTGCCTTCCCCTGGCACTACTGGTTGCGGGCTGCGGTCGGTGTCCACCATTCCCCGCAGCGCCAGCGGCCTGGACCTACAGCGTGGGTCAGGCGAACGATCCAGACCTGGTGGGGGCCACAGTGCAGATTACGGGCCGCCGGGTCGTCATCCAGTTTACTCGAGATGGCGTCCCCGTCACGGTGAGCTACCTGGTCGGCGAGACCACTCACCGTTGACCATTGCTCTGTTGCTCTGCACAGGTCGCTTCGGGCGGCGTCGCCGAGCTCTCGAGACTGAGCGTGAACCGTACACTACTCTACGGGCATGCGAAGACATCCCCGATCTCATCCAGCACGCCGTCTACACCCCATCGCTGGCAGTCGGTGGCTTCCGTTCCGTAGCGGTCGTAGATGGTGACCTGAAACGCCAGGTCCGCTTCGTCCTGGCATCGGAAGCGGGTCGAGCTGCCGCTGACGGCGTCTCGCCAGTCCGTGACCACGTCGAGAGAAGCACCGAGCTGGTCGGTGCTGCCATCGGCCGCCGCGGCTTGACTGTAGATGGTGTGGCGTTCCCAGGTCTTGGCATCGGTCGCCAGCCACAGGTAGGCACCGCCGCTCCAGTAGGCGGTGTCTACCAGGAAGGACCACTGGGCCAGATCCACGTCGCAGCCCCACTCGATGTTGCTGATCGTGGGTGGATTGTCCGGGACGGTACCGGGCTGAGCGGTCGCCGCGTCGCCCTTGGGCACGCAGCCCAACAGGCCGCAGCCCAGCATGCCGCTCCACAGCAGCAGCTTGATCATCGAGCCAGCGCGCCCCGATTCGCGGGTGATCATGGCTTGGGTCAGTCCGTGTTTTCCAAGAGCGGCTGACCCGACCGGCTGGCGGCCTGTTCGAGCAGCCGCGGCAGGTCGATACCCAGCGCACCCTTGAGCTCTTCAACCAGGCGCACCGCCTTGGCCGAGGTCGCGTCGCTGCCGCTGCCGCGTGGCAGCACCGTCACCTTGTCGATGTCGACCTTGTCGATGGTGGCGACCATGCTGGTCATCAGGGTCTTGAGCTTCTGCATCAGGAAGATGTCACGAGCGTTTTCGCCACCCGCCTTCCACGTCTTGATCATCACGTCGAGCACCGCCACCGTGGCCTTGCCGTCCTCGATGATCTTGGCTGAGTCGCCCTTGGCCTGGGCCTGCTTGGCCTCCATTTCGGCTTGGGCGGGGGCCACGACATCGGCCAGCAGCTTGAGCTGAATCTGCTTTACCTGTGCTTCCTGTACCTTCAGATCGGCCTCGGCTGCGGCAATTCGGGCCAGAACCTTGCCGCGTTCCTCGGCGACCACGGCCGACATCCGGGTTTCGGCATCGCGGATCCGCTTGGCGACCTCGGCCTTGGTGACGTTGGTGTCCGACGCGATCTTGGCGGTCTCTGACTTGAGCAGGTTGCTGGCTTCGCGCTGGGCCGACTGGGCGTGTGCGTTGGCTTCGGCGATTCGAGCGCGCTTGATCACCTCGGCCGACTGCTTGCGCCCGATGCTGTCGAGGTACTTGACGTCGTCGCTGACGTTCTGGACCTTGAGCGTGTCCAGGGTCAGTCCCAGCTTGCCCAGGTCGTGCTCGGCCTCGTCCAGCAGCTTCTCGGCGAAGGCGATCTTGTCATCGTTCACCTCTTCGGGGGTGAGCTGACTGAGTACGCCGCGAAGGTTGCCTTCCAGGGTGTCCTTGGCGATCCTGACGATCATGCGGCGGTCCTTGCCCAGGAAGCGTTCGATGGCGTTGGAGAGTGCGGGATCGTGTCCGGCAACCTTGACGTTGGCTACGCCCTGGACGGTGAGCGGGATGCCGCCCTTGCTGTAGGCGTTGGACACCGCGACATCGATCACCATATTGGTCAGGTCCAGACGGTCGACGGCCTCGATGAGCGGGACCCGGTAGCCGCGACCGCCCTTGATGATCCGGAAGCCGCGTTTGTGACCGTCAGCGGCCACCGAGCTGCCACCCGAGAAGATCAGGACTTCGTTGGGTTCGCAGATGTGGATCACGTTGCGAACCACCAGCATCGCGGCGACGCTGGCGATGCCAATGATGACGAGGATAGCGGCGGCCCATAGGAGGAAATTCATTACTTCACCTCGGTGGCGGTATCGGTAGCGGTCAAGGTTGGGCGCGCGCTGCCGGCCAGGGTGCCGGCGACGTCGATACCCGTGGTTGTCTTCATCTCTGCGAGGACCTGACGCACGATCGCCGGGAAGCCCGCGACCCACCGGGCCACGGACTCGCCGTCGCCGTTGTCCAGCAGCGTGACCTGGTCGATCTCGATGTCGTTGACCCGTTCGACCACGGTCTGCAGCACGGTCTCGAGCTGCTGGATCAAGAAGATGTCCTTGGCGTCGGGACCAGCCCCCAGCCAGGCATCGGTCATCATCTGCAGCACGTCGGCCATGGCGCGACCGCTCTGCTCGATGCTGGCGGCGTTACCGCGGGCCCGCAGGGCCTGGGCCTGGCGTTCGGCTTCAGCGGGCAGCACCACATTGGCCTGCAGCCGCAAGGTCTCCAGGCGGCGACGGATCTCTTGGAGGTCCTTCTCGGCTTCGGCCGTGGCCTGGCGAGCCGCGGCTGAGGTCCGTTCGTCGGCGGACTTGGCGTCGGCGTTGAGGCGTCCCCTCAATTCGCGGAGATGGTTCTTGAGCTGGATGATCGCGCTCTGGGCATTCTGGAGCGCCACTTCACCACGTTGGCGGGCGTCGGCTTCTACCGACTGGGCTTCTGCCATCGCGTTGGATTCGGCGATCTCGGCATCGCGGATGACCTCGGCGATGCGCTGGCGACCGATGCTGTCGAGGTAGTTCACGTCGTCCATGACGTTCTGGATCTTCAGGGTGTCCAGATGCAGACCCAGCTTCGCGAAGTCTTCGTCTACTTCGGCGACCAAGGCGCCGGCGAACTTGAGGCGGTCCTCGTTGACCTCTTCAGGGGTCAAGGTGGCCAGCACGCCGCGCAGGTGGCCCTCGAGGGTTTCCTTGGCGACCCGCTTGATCTCTGCGGGGTCCCGCCCCATGAAGCGCTCGATGGCGTTCTTGATCCGGCGGGGATCCGAGCTGACCTTGACGTTCGCGACCGCGTGAACGGTCAGCGGGATGCCCCCCTTGCTGTAGGCGTTTTGGATGGCGATCTCGATCGGGATGCAGGTCAGGTCCATGCGATCGGCCTTCTCGAGGATCGGGATCATGAACGACCAGCCGCCTCCGAGCAGCTCGCGGTAGCCGATATCGCTACCGTCCGCGAGCTTGCGCTGACGTCCTGAGAAGACGATCACTTCGTTGGGACGACCGATGCGCAGGAATTGTCGGGCGATGCCGACCACGATCAAGACGAACAGACCGAGGCCGAGCCCGGCACAGACCGCCCCAGTGAGAGTGGCGATGGTCTCTTGCATGGAGAATCCAGGGAGATGGGGTGAGGGGAGCTGATGTGGGATCTGAGCGCGATGGGCCGCTCATCAGGGAGGGTGTTGGGGTCTTAACGTGAGCGCTCGCGGTGGTCGGGTTGGAGCGAGGTGACATGGGCGATCCCGTCTTCTACGCGAACCACCAGCACTTTTTCGCGGATTGGCAGGGACGTGGCGTCCTGGGTGCGAGCCAGCAGGTCGACATCCTGACCGTCGATCCGAACCCGCACCTTGCCCAGCTTGTCGGGACCGACCGACAGCAGCAGGTGACCTTCTCGACCGCTCACCTGGCGCAGCCCGATGTCGCCCGTGACGTTGTCATTCTTGAGCCTGTGGAAGGCCCAGGACACGGCCAGGCCGACGCCCAGGCCGGTCACCAGGGCGCTGGGGACGGTCGCCATATCGGAGAAGCCCAGCAGGTCCAGCAGCGTTCCCGAGCCGCCAAAGGTCGCCAGGGCAAAGGTCCAGAAGCGTAGGGAGAGGAAGGGGAGCCAGGTGCTGCCTGTTTCGCTGGGCTGATGCTGGAGGTCCTGGGTTTGGCCCAGGTCGTGGTCCAGATCGTGGTCGAGCCCCCCGTCGAGGCCAGCGTCTGCGTCGACGTCCACATCGACATCGGCGTCCACATCGATGTCGACATCCGTGTCGAGATCCCCGCCCAGGTCCAGGTCGTGGTCGACATCGTGGTCGATGTCGTGGTCGCTGCCACCCAGGATCAGGCTGGCGAGGATCAGCACACCGCCGAGGCACAGTGAGCCGAGGTAGACGGGAAGCACGTCAGGTGTCCGGGGAGCGAGTAATGGTGGGGCGGCTGGTGACGCTGCTGGTACGCTGGGAGACGCGCCATCTTGCATGGCTTCACTCAGTAATGGACGGGCCTGGTGACCGCCATGCCGGACCTTTTTCGCCGCACCCGATTGGCTGCCAGGCGATACACTCCGGGCATGTGCCTGATGCCCTCTTCTCGCCTTCTTCTGCCACCTGTGGCGGGCCTGCTGTGCGCCTGCCAGGCTCCCGTGGAGACGGCTGGGGGTCCAACCGTCCAGGTCGGCACGGGCGACACGGTCTTTCTTGGCCTGCTGGATGGGCAAGCGGTGGAGATGACCCACGGCCCCCAGGGTGGTTGGCACATCATGGGCGCGGTCC
>JAADHA010000513.1 GCA_013152105.1 Oligoflexia bacterium
CGTGATGCTCACCAGTCCACCACCATCATCGCGCAGTTGAGTCCACTGCCGATGCCCATGAGCACCACGCTGTCACCAGCAGAGACGCGACCGCCCTCGACGGCCTGTGCCAGGGTCAGGGGAACGCCAGCGGCCCCCACATTCCCCAACTGCGGGTAGATCCGCAAGGCACGATCCAGCGGCAGGCCGAGCGCCGCGGTCACGGCATCGTGGTTGGCCTTTCCGACCTGATGCAGGGCGTACTCGGCGACCCGGTCGGGGTCCAGGTCCAACTCCAGCTTCATCGCCGCCCAGGTTCGCTCGGCCAGGGCTACGCCCTCTTGAAGCAGCTTGGCCGGGTCGGTCTTCATGTGGGTCGCCGTGCCCACGCACAGGCGGTTCCACTCGGTCGCGGCCTTGATGATGCCACCACGCAGCCGGTGCGGAGCGGTAGCGCCCGGTTGAGTGCGCTCCGCCCGCACCAGCAGCATCGCCGCGGCACCGCTGCCCAAGGTCAGGGTCGCCAGGTTGTCCTTGAGGCGTCCAAAGTCGATGCCGGGCTTCATCAGGGCCTGCACCGTAGCGCGGGTCACCTCGCGGCTCCCCTCGCCGGCCACCACCAGCCCCGCCTCGACCTGGCCCAGCTCGATCATATTGGCCACCATGGCCAAGCCCGAGACGAAGCCAAGGCAGGCGTTGCCGACATCGAAATTCCAGGCATCCTCGCAAAGCCCCAGGTTCCCATGGACCAGGCTGGCGACGCTGGGCTCCAGAAAGTCCTTGCAGACCGACGTGCTGACCAGGACCCCCAAGTCCTGCCGATCAAAGCCCGTCCGGTCCAGCACACGCTCGGCCGCCAAGGTCGCGGCGTCGCTGGGTGCGATCCCCTCGTCCCAGAAGCGCCGGGCAGCAATGCCGGTGAGGCCCTCTAGAAAGCCAGCCTTCAGACCCAGCTTCTGGTAGCCCCGGGCCAGCATTCGCTCGATCGACTCGGTCGTGATCACCGTCTCAGGCACCACGGAGGCGAGGCCGGCGATGGCGACATTGCGATAGCGCATGAGGTGGAGGTCCAGACCGAGGCGAGCAGGCAGTCGGCCGGGCCTAACCCCACAGCGCTTCCAGGTCCCCTGGCCCACCGGCCAGCAAGCTGCCCTGGGCGCTCAGGCGTCCTTGGGCACCGTGGTGGGAAAGGTCTCGGGCGCGAACCAGGCCACGGCCAGGGCCAGGGTGATGAGCCCACCGAGCATCGCCCACGGCCCCATACCGCCCCAGTCCCCCATCATCGGAAGCGACACGATCACGGCGACGCCGCCAGCGTTGCCAGCCAGCATGACGATGCCGGTGGCCGCGCCGTTGTCCTGCCGATCCACGACCTCGCCCGTCATGGCAAGCAAGAGCGCGAAGGCGGGCATGAAGAAGAAACCCAGCGCGGCGCTGCTGGCCAGGAGCATATCGTAGCTGTGCGCCATGGTCAGCCACACATCGCTCAGCCCGGCAAACAGCACGCAGAGGATGAGCGGCCAGCGCCGAAGCCGAAGATGATCGGCCAGCAGCGGCACAAGGATGGCCCCCACGATGCCCCCGACCACGATGACGCCACCCACGACACCGGCCTGCCCGGAGTCCAGGCCACGCGGAGCGAGGAGCTGCTCGAGCCAGGTGGTCAGCCCGTTGAAGTACCCCAGGCCCAGCAGGGCCAGGCACACGAACACCATCAGCTTGCGATTGCGAAACAGGTCAAGCATCGGGGAGGGCGTCTCTGGCTGCGCGACTCCCCGTTCCCGGCACAGGGCGTACCACGCGATGACAACACCAAAAGCCACGGCGCTGTTGACCAACATCGCGCCGCGCAAACCAAAGGCCGCATCCAGCGCCGGCGTCGTCGCAAGCCCCAGCGCCATCCCAAGGAACATGCCCACCGTGCCCAGGCCGGTCGCGAGCGCCTGCTCGTCCCCTTCAAACCAGTCCGCCACCAGCTTGTTGATGGCGTTGACCACGAAGGGCTGCGCGACGGCGATGACCACCTGCCCCGCAACCAGCGACCAGAAGTGGTCCGTGTCGAGGCGCAACAGAGAGCCCAGAGCGCCAACGATGGCACCCCACCCGACGACCTTGCGGTAGCCCAGGCGATCGATGAGCCGACCGGCCGGCATCGACAAGAACACGTACAGCAGCGGGAAGGGCAGCACCAGCAAGCTGGCCAGGTCGTCGCTGATGCCGTAGCGCTGCTCGATCTCGACCAGCATGGGCGCGAAATTGAGCCAGAGGAGCTGCGTCACCATCGCCGCGAGGACGAAGGCGAGCAGCACACGCCAGCGCGCGGCGGGTGGGACAAGGGCGTGCGAGGCGGGAGCGTGGTCCGGCGGAGGAGACGTCATCGCCCGCTGTTAACTCCAGTTCCATCCACCAGCAGTCGGCGACGCGCAAAGCGGCCGAGCAGGCTGTAGATGATGCGGAGAAACCACGACGGGCTGATCCGTCCCATGCTGACCAGGACCCACGCCCAGAAGCCAGGGATGACCAGCGCACGCCCGCGTTCGAAGGCGCGCAGGGCCTGGCGGGCGCAGACCGAGGCCGACAGCTCCAGGAAAGCGGGGACGGTCTGACCGGTCGGGTTTCCAGCGACCTGTTCGAATTCCGTGGCCACGGGTCCGGGGCAGACCTGGGTGATGCTCACCCCCGTCCCCGCCACTTCACAGCGAAGCGACTCGGAAAACGCGCTGACATAGTGCTTGGATGCACAGTAGACGGCCACAATCGGCATCCAGGTCAGCCCGAAGCCGCTGCTGACGTTGAGTACGCCACCGTGTCCCCGCGCCACCATGCCCGGCAGCAGGGCCCGGGTCAGCACGGTCAGGCCCACGACATTGACCTGCAGCGTGGCGACCAGCTTGTCACCATCCGCCGCCTCGAACATGCCGATGTCCCCCATTCCAGCACAGTTGATCAGGATATCCACTGCCCCATGAGCGCTTGTGATCTCCGCGGCCAGCCCTTCAACCGCGGTCGGATTGCCGATGTCACAGGGCCGCACATCAACGCTGGCCAGCCCCGGCCCCTGCCGTAGATCGGCCGCGAGGGCGTCGAGTCGGTCCACGCGCCGCGCCACCAGAATCAACACCCGCACCCGCGGCGCGAGTTGCCGCGCGAGCTCGGCACCAATTCCCGAAGACGCGCCCGTAACCACGGCGACAGCACCATCGAATTGAGTTGCCATCAGGCCCCTTCACCCGGAAATTCTGGGCGCGTGCACTAGTCGTCGTCCCAGTCATCCCAGGAGCGCCGGCGTCCACGCGCCCCACCACCGCGGTCACCACGATCGTACCGATCGTCCGGGGAGCCCCGCTTCCCGTCGCCGCCTTTGGATTCAAACTTGCGGGAGCGCTTGCTGCGACGATTGCCATCGTCGTCCGCCCAGCTCTCACCAGCATCTTCCTGGGGGGCCCCCCCCCAGCCGCTACCACCGCGCGAGCCGCCACCACGAGGACCGCCTCCACGCGAACCGGATCCGCCCGGGCCCCCATTGTGGCGCCCCATCGATCCAGGTCCATCCCGCCGCGGGGGACGTCCAGCACCCGAGGGTCGGCCCCGATCGAAGTCGCGCCGCGGCCCGCCACGACCGCCCGGTCCACCCGGTCCACCCGGTCCACCCGGTCCACCCGGTCCACGGCTGGAGCGTTCTTCCGCCTTGTTGACGCGGACATTGCGCCCGTCCAATGAGGCGCCGTTCATGATGTCGATCGCCGCCGCAGCAGCGCCATCATCGGCCATGGTCACGAAACCGAAGCCCCGTGAACGTCCGGTCTCACGGTCGGTGATCACGACCGCGTCCTCTACGGTCCCGTGCGGTTCGAAGGCCGCACGAAGGCTGTCGCTATTGGTCGCCCAGGCGAGACCGCCGACGAAGAGCTTTGTGCCCATCTCTCTATTGCTCTCTCTGCTGAAGGAACGATGCCGCGTCGCAGTCACCGTGATCTGGCGACCGATTGTCGTGACGGGGTATCACACGATCTTGGCGAACGAGCTGGGTCCGCTTCCAGTGGTGGCCGATCCGACCACCGCCACAGGAACCTACTCCCTCACCCCACAGGCGCGCACGTGAAAATGTCGTGCCAGACGACAACAAGGGCTGGCGGGCGGGTCCAGATCATCATGGCTGGGGATCGGAATCAGGGCTTGCAGCGTCTTGAGGAGCGAGCCGTGCCGCTCCAACCAGCGCGTCGATGGTCTGACCCAGCTCGTCCAACTGCCTGCCGTAGCCAGCCCAATCACCCTGCCGTTGCAGAGACACCGCAGCCGTCAGCTCTTGCTGAGCACGCTGGGCGAGACCCGCCCACGCGACATCGTCCCGACTGACATCAGGACCTGAGACCGCCCGGTCCGACCCCGAGTTCTCACCGAACTGCCGATCCGTACGCGAGGTAGCAACCGAACCGAAGACCCGCTGGAGCGCACCACTCAAGGTCCGCTCCATGGCGATGCGGTTGTCGTAGCTGACGATCACCCGCTTCAGCTCGGGGAGCTGGCTGGTCTCGGCCTGGAGGTAGAGCGGTTCGACATAGAGCAGGCTGTCCTCGATGGGAATGACCAGCAGGTTGCCACGGACCACCCGACTGCCCGACTGGCTCCAAAGCGTGATCTGCTGCGAGATCGTGGCGTCCTGATCGATACGGGACTCGATCTGTCGAGGCCCATAGATGAGCTTCTGCTTGGGAAACTGGTACAGGATCAGCTTGCCATAGTGTTCGGGATCACATCGCGCGGCCAGCCAGGAGATCATATTGTCCCGGTTGGTCGGCGCGAAGGGCATGAGCAGGATGAACTCGGCTTCGTCTTCGCCGGGGAGCTTCATGATCAGGTAGTAGGGCTCCATGGGCTGGTCCTGGCCGCCATAGAGTTCCCGCGGCAAGGACCACATGTCTTCCTTGTTGTAGAAGACCGTCGGGTCGATCATGTGGTAGGCGCGGTACATCGACGCCTGGACGCTGAAGAAGCCGGTGGGGTAGCGCAGGTGGTCTCGCAGATAGGGCGGCATGTCGGCGATGTCTTTGAAGGCACCCGGCAAGGCCGCAGACCACGCCTGGATCACCGGGTCGCTGTCGTCCGAGATGTAGAGATCCACGCTGCCATTGAAGGCGTCGACGACCGCCTTTACCGAGTTGCGAAGGTAGTTGTAGTTGCCGCTGGTCCCGCTGCCGTGGGGCTCACTATAGGGGTAGAGCGATGCCGTGGTGTACGCGTCGATCACCCAGAACAGGCGTCCGTCCGCGACCACCAGGTACGGGTCGCTGTCATAGCTGAGAAACGGTGCCACCTTGCGTACGCGCGTGCCGACCTGCCGCCGCAGCATGACGCGGCTCTCGTCGGTGAGATACTGCGAAAGCAGGATGTCGACGCTGCCGAAGTGCATGGCGAAAAGCGCCTTGCGCCACAGGCTTCCAATCGGCACGCCCCCCTTGCCGGCGTACGTGGTGTACACATTATCGTCGCCCGAGGGGTAGTCGAATTCTTCGGCGCCGGTGCGCACGAACACGTAGCGATCCGTCAGCTCGCCGTAGTAGATCTCGGGGCGGTCGATCGTCATCCCGGACTTGACCAGATCATCGCTGAGGGCAGGGGGCAGGTCGCGGATCATCAGTTCGGGCAGGCCCTCGTCAGTGACCACGTTGACCGGGCTCATGGTGAGCCCGTAGCCATGCGTGTACTGGAAGTGTTCGTTCACCCAATTGCGGGCCTGCGAGGGCAAGTTGTTGGCGTTGAGTTCGCGCGCCGACAGCATGACCTGTCGGGGCACGCCAGCGATGGAGTAGCGGTCGACGTCTACGTCCGAGAAATCGTAGTAGAGCCGGATTTCCTGGAGCTGCCCATAGGTGGCGAGCAGGGGCCGGTCATCCCAGACCCGGATGTTGTCGACCGTCAGGGGATTGGCGTCAAGCTTCTCGGCGGTCAGGTCTTCGGCCGCTTCAAAAGGTCGGGCCTCGATTCGGTCCAAGGCGTAGGCATGTCGGGTGCCCGCGATGTTGCGCTCCAGGTAGGGTCTCTCCAGATCCAGCTCGTTGGGACCGACGTACCAGTCCTGGACCGCTTGGGGCACGAAGCCGACCAACAGCGCCCGCAAGACGATGAAGCCGACCAGCAGCACCCCTGCCAGGGTCCAACCCTGGCGCCGACTGGCGACGAGCAGCCCCACCGCGACCACGACCGAGAGCGCAGCTACGGCCGCCAAGCCGGGAATGCGGGTCGTCACGTCGCTGTACCCGGCACCCCAGACCACGCCGTGCTGCTCAGAGAGCAACACATAGCGGTCCAGTACGGAACCGACGCCGCTCAACAGCACCGCCAGCGCACCCAGCACCAGCGCGTGCCGGCGTCCGACCTCGGAGAGAACCGGTCGACCGCCCCCGGCGACGACCACGTCACGCACGATGTACCAGGCAGCCACCGGCAGCAGGGTCATGGTCAGGCCCGTCATCAGGACCGCGCGAAGCGCCCGAAGAAAGGGCAACTCAAACAGGAAGAAGCCGATATCCAGCCCGAACACGGGGTCGGTGCTGCCAAAGGGCTGACGACCGATGAAGAGCAGCAGATCCTGCCAGGAGCTGGCAGCCACGGACGCGACGAGTACGGCGGGCAGCAGGACCCCAGCGCCCAGAGCCAGCCGGACCCCGCCCCGCAGGCGCCGGGTGCCAGGTCGGAGCTCAGCCAGCAGATCGTCGAGCCGGACCAGGTCGAGGGGTGCACTACGCACCGCATGGCGAAGGTTCAACCCAACGAACAGGCCCACCGCCACGAAGGTGATCGTCCACAGGCCCACCCGAGCCAGCAGAATGCGCGCATAGACATCGACATAGCCGAGGGCATCGAACCAGAGCCAGTCCACCAGCACGGACACACCGATCGACTGAGCCAACCACAGCAGGATGACGACGACGAGGACGGGCCTGAGCCAGCGAGGCTGCTGCATGGCTGCTCCGATCGATGGCCTGTTGAGGGCAAGCCAGGGGACGCGATGAGGCAGCACCGTAGCCCGCCAGCCCCATCCTGACGCGGGGAGGGTAGGATTTAGGGCCCGCCTGCCGTGGCGTCTGCGACGTTCTGGTGGCATCCATTATCGTTCCTGGAGTTGCAGTGAGCCTTCCCGCCAACCTGAAGCCTGCCTTCGAGGCCATCATGTGCGAACCCCTGGGCGACACCCGGCAGCTACGAAGGCGCGTGGCGAACTTCGCCCACGACATTGAAGATCGCACCGAAGCCCACAAGCTGGACATCGATCCTGGTGAAATTCAGCGAATCGCCGCGACGCTTGAGCTCATGCTAGGGCGGGTGTCGCGAAAGACCACTCCCTTGCACCACCGCTTGATTCACGCCACCGCCGAGTTTTGTTCGCGCGGACCGGAACGCGGCCGCCCCCTGGACGTACAGCATTTTCGTGACGATGTGATCGTGATCAACGAGACCGCCCGGGTCATCCGTCGACCCGAGCTGACCTTGTCCCTGTCCCTGTCCGCCCTGCGCAACTGAGGCGTTGCGTCTTCGTCACAGAAGTAGCTTGACGGTGTGCCCGGCAAGTGCTTTCATTTCGCGATCTTGGACCAGGCTGTTCTTGCTGCCCACTGCGCAATCTCGCCACCCGGATCCTCTCCCCCGTGAACGTCACTCGACACCGTCACACCCAACCCTTCGAAGCCGTCCCTCACCCCTCCCTTCACCTCACTGGTAGGAGCCGGACCTTGCGCACTGCCTTTCACGACTTCCGCAAGACATTCCGCCCGGACAGCCCCGACAGCGAGCGTCTGACCGCCGAACAAGAGCGCGACATGGCGCGCTGTATCCGGACCGCCGAACAGCATGTGCGGGAAGCCCTGGCTGGCATCGACGAAGCCGAGGACATCCTGATGCGCCGGCCCAAGCGGGTCGAACGGACCCGAGCAGGCGCCGTAGATCGCCTGGAAGAGGCCGTTCGAGCCGTCCAGAAAGCGGCCAAGGAACAGCCCGAGCTGCGAAAGTACGCCAGGCAGGCGATCCATGCGTGGAATGAAAGCGAGAACCTGCGCTGGAAACTCGCGATGAGCGGGCTGAGGATCGCCCACGGCGAAGCGCGCAAGCTGGCCGGCCCCTTTCTCGACGAGGAAGACCTGGTGCAAGAAGGCTACATCGGCCTGCTCAGGGCAGCCAAGCGCTTCGACCCGGACCGTGGCATCCGCTTCTCCACCTATGCCCGCTGGTGGGTGCGGGCTCAGATGACCCGCGCCATCGACCACACCGGGCGCCCCGTCCGCCTGCCGGGCTGCGCCGTCGAACAGACCCGCAATCTTCGCAAGGCGATGAAACGCTTCGAGACCATGGGCACCGGCTACACACTGGCTGATCTCGCCGATGAAGTCGGAATCGACGAAGCCCGCGCTCGCCTGCTGCTCTCACAGGGCAATGTCGTCAGCTTGGACGAACCGGTCGATGACGGGCCCCGGCCGCGTACCCTCGACAAATTCCTGGCCGATGACGAAGCATCCTCGCCCGATGACGACGCAATCCACGGCCAGCAGCTCGGCCGGATCCGAACCGCCTTCCAGGCCGTCCTCACCGAACGGGAACGCTTCGTGCTGACTCGGCGCTACGGCCTGGACGACGGCTAGTACCACACGCTCTCCGACATCGGCCGAGACATGAAGCTGTCCCGCGAGCGGGTTCGCCAGATCGAACACAAGGCCCTGGCCACCCTGCGCGAAAACAGCGGCTTCGACTTCACGATGCTGGCCGCGCGCTGAGCGATCGCTAGTGGCGAAGGGCAGCGGCGAAGGGCAGCGGCCCGCCCCCTCAGTTCAGGGCCGAACACCAGATGGGGATCGGCTGGGGCGCGACTGTCAGCGCTGGACCGCTGTCCCCATGCAGCCCTTCAAAGCTGAACTGTCCCCAGGCGATCTCCTGCTTTTCCTCATCGATATAGTCGATGGTGATGGTGGCGTTGTCCCCCTGGGCTGAGTCGGTCGCGTAGTAGGCATATCCA
>JAADHA010000022.1 GCA_013152105.1 Oligoflexia bacterium
GCGCGCAACACGGCCGCGTCGCTGGCGGCACGCAGCACAGCCAGGCTGCCCAGGGCGTGGAGGATCACGTGGGCCCGCCCCATTCGGGCGCCAAGGCCATCGCGCAGGGCGGCGGCCTTGCTGTCGACGGTGGCGGCGATCGTGTCGGCCTGAACTCCGAGATCACCCAGCGCCGCGAGAGGCGCGCGGGGCTGCCCGGCGGCGGTCAGCAAGCCAAGGTGGATGCGCAACACGTCGTTGGCGCCCTCGAAGATCCGCGTGATGCGAGCATCGCGCAAGAGCAGGGGCAACCCCGATTCCTCGATGAAGCCAGAGCCACCGTGGAGCTGCAAGGCCAGGTCGACGATCTCCCAAGAGCCCTCGCTGGCCAGGATCTTGACAGCCAGCGAGCGGGCCTCGAGGTAGTCGTCCTCCCAAGCGGTGTGCCGGACCAGGGCTTCGATGGCGAAGAGCAGGGCGTGGGCTTCATCGAATTGATTGGCCACCACGGCGAGCTGGTCGAGGGGCCGGCCGAACTGGGTCCGGACCGCGCAGTGGCGGTGGGCAGCGTCGAGGGCGGCGTGGCTGGTGCCGGTACAGCCGGCCGCCATCGCGGTGCGGCCCCAGGCCAGGATGTGCGCGAGGTGTTCGCGGCCCTTGCCGGGCTGGCCGACGATCCGGTCCAGGCCCACCCGGACCCCGTCCAGGTTCAAGGTCGTCGTCGACGAGCCACGCAGACCAAGCTTGACCTCTTCGGCCCCGACCTCCAAGCCCGGGTCGTCCTTGTGCAGCAGGATCACGCTTTGACCGCGCCGAGCGCCGCCCAGGCCGGGGGTGCTGGCGACGATGGTGAACAGATCGGCCATGCCGCCGTTCGTCACGAAGATCTTGTTGCCGTCTACCCGCAGGGTGGAAGCATCGGGGCCGTCTTCGAGGACGGCGCGCGTGTGGATGTTGCCCAGATCACTGCCGGCGTCCGGTTCGGTCGCGGCGAAGGCGGCCAGTTTCTTGCCGGTCGCCATGTCGGGAAGGGTCGCCGCCTGGAGCTGGGGACTGGCAAAGGCGACCAGGCCACGGCTACCCAGGCCCAGGTGCAGGCCGACCGTCGTGGCGACCGAGCGATCGTAGCGAGCCAGGCGAGCGACCGCCGCGCCGGTGGCCCACAGGCCAAAGCCGAAGCCGCCGTGCTCGACGGGAAGAGACAGGCCGAGCATGCCCAGATCCCCAAGTTCGTCGAGGATGGCGCGCGGCACGGTGTGAGCGGCGTCGATGGCCCGCGCGTCGATGCTGTCGCCGATCCGGTCGATGCTGGTACACAGCGCGTCGATGATCTCGGCGTCCTCGGGCTTGGGCGCCAGGGCGTGCAGGGGTGGGAGTTCAGTCATCGCTGAGCCGCTGCCCGGCAAGCGACACGACGCCGCCAACATCTTCGATGGCCACCGCTTCTTCCAGCTCGATGTCGATATCGAATTCCTCGGCCAGCATGCTGACCAGCTCCATGCGGGTCACCGAGTCCATGCCCAGGTCCTCGCGCAGGCGATCAGTGGACTTGATCTCGTCTGCCGGGATGGCCGTCAGCTCGGTGAGGATGGCGTAGATGCGGGCTTGGTGAACGGCGGTGAGCATGGGCTTGGCTCCGGCAGTGGAGGAAGGATGCGCAGGCGACGTGCCCAGGCATCGAAGTCATCAAGGGTGTCCGACAGCGGCGTCCAGATCATGCCGAGGCTGTCCTCGGCCAGGCGGGCGGAGAGCGGCACGCCGTGTACGACCAGGTCGACGATCTCGCGGGACAAGGCGGGACGGTCCGCGGTCCCCGAGACGGCCAGCTCGGCGGCGTCCGCCAGCGCGAATGCCTGGTCGGCGGAGATGGCGGCAGAGGGCTGGGCGACCCGGTAGCGTTCGGCGGTGGTCTCCAGCAGGGGCTGGAGGCGACTGTTGTGGCCGGCCAGGATGACCCGCCGAGGCGGAGAATCGGCCAGCGCCAGGCGCGCGACGGCGCGGCCCAGGTCCCGCACATCGACGATCGGCACGTCGCCGTCGGGGTGCGGCGGATCCATGCCCCAGGCCAGGGCGACCAGCAGCGCACAGGTGCCGACCCGCAAGTCGCCGGGACCCAGGCAGGCGGCCGGGCAGGCGACCAGCACTTCCAGGCGGTCTTCGGCCAGGAAGACCTGCTCCATGTGCCACTTCAGGTCGTGGTAGGTCCCGTGGCCCGGCGAAGCGGGGAAGGTGTGGCCTTCATCGGACAAGCCGCCGGGGTTCCGCGCGACCGTCGCGGTGCTGGAGACGTAGATGAGGCGCCGCACGCCCGCGGTCGCCGCCGCTTCCAGGACGTCGTGGGACTGGCGCAGGCCCAAGGCCAGCGCGCCCTTGGGGTCCAGGCTGGTCTTGGGGTAGTGGCCAGCCAGGTGAACGACGATCTCGCAGCCCTGCATGGCGTCGAGCAGAGAGGCCGGATCGTCCAGGTCGGCCGGCACCATCTGCACCTTGCGCTTGCGCAGTCCCAACACATTGCTGCGCCGACGGCGGCCACAGCGTGGCGCGAGCCCTGCCGCCTGGAGCGCGTCGACCGTATGCAGCCCCAGGAAGCCGCCGCCACCGAGGACCAGGGTCGTTGGGGTGCTGGCGTCAGGCATTCGGGGCTCCCGCTGTCGCGTCCCGGAACATCGCGATCGCGGCCGGCCGCCGGATCTTGCCGCTGGTGGTGCGAGGCAGGGCGCCCGGAGCGACGACCAGGATCTGGTCGACACGGACCCCCAGGTTCTCGACCAGCGCGCCCTTGACGCGACGTTCTACCCCCTGGCGGCGACGAGCCGGAACTTCGACGACGACCACCAGCTCTTCGCCACTGCCCGAGGGGCGAGCGAAGGCTGTGGCACCGTTGGGGGTGGCCTGGGCTGCGTCAGCGGCCACGCGCTCGATGTCGTAGGGATGGAACTTCACACCATTCTGGATCACCAGGTCCTTGATACGACCGGTCACGAAGAGCTGACCACCCGAGATCACGCCCAGATCGCCAGTACACAGCCAGCCCTGGCGCAGGACCGCGCTGGTGGCGGCCGCGTTCTGGAAGTAGCCCTGCATCAGCGAGCCGCTCTGGACCTGGATCTCGCCCTGTTCGTCTTCGCCAACCAGGCGACCCTCGGCCATGATCCGAACCTTGACCCCGGGCAGCGGCGCGCCAACCGAGGGCAGGGCGCGACCGTCCCAGACCAGGTCGGCCGCGGGGGAGTCGGGGTCGTGGATACAGACGCCCAGTGTGTTCTCGGCCAGGCCGTAGCTGGGCCGCAGCGCGGTGCTGGGGAAGCCGAAGGGGCCGAAGGTGCTGCTGAAGGCGTCCAGCGTGCTGCGGTGCACGGGTTCGGCCCCGTCGAGGGCGATGCGCCAGGTCGACAGGTCACCGGGGGGCTTGCGGTGGCGGCGAGCGGCCAGGCGCCACGCGAAGTCTGGAGCGGCGGCGACCGTGACCCCCACCGCGGCGGCGCGCTGGAGCCAACGGGCCGGGTGCAAGATGAAGTCGCCCGGTCGCATCAGGTGCAGCGGGAAACCAAACACCACCGGGCACAGCAGGCCGCCCACCAGGCCCATATCGTGGTAGAGCGGCAGCCAGCTCACGCCCACATCGTCGCCCGACATGGACAATGCCGTGCCCATGCTGGTGACACAGGTCATCACGGCGCGGTGGGTGATGGCGGCGCCCTTGGGGCGCCCCATGCTGCCGGACGTGAACTGCAAGAAAGCCAGGTCGTCCGGCGACACCACGGCGTCGGACCCGACCGCTTCAGGGGCGGGAGCGGTCACGACCGGCACCGACCAGCCTTCGGCCAGATCGGGCGTGGTGAGGACCACGCTGGGCTTGGCGGTCTCGACCAGAGGCTGAACTCGCGCGACGGCATCGGCGCGGTTGCTCAGCGAGCCCGGGTAGGCCAGGGGCACCGCCGCCGCGCCGGCCAGGACAGCACCCATGAAGGCGCCCACAAAGCTGTCGGTGTTGGGCATCAGGACGATGGCGCGATCGCCCGGTTTCAGGCCTGCATCCTGGGCGGCGGTCCGCCAGCGTCGGGCCAGATCGAGGACCTGGGCACCGGTCATCGTCCGCTCGTCACGCCCCCGAACCACCGTGAGCCAGGGGCCCGGCCGACCCTCGAGGTGCCACAGCGCAGCGGACAGCGTGTCGAAGCGCAAAGGCGGAAGCGGGGAGCCGGAGAGCAGCACGACGGGCACCTCAAGGGAGCCGAACTGCTACTCCGCATGGCCGGATCAGGCAACCGGTCATTTGACCGATTCGCACCCTGAAGAACTCGCTCGCGCCTGGATCATCGTGCGCTGGGACGGTTCGTCGCGGCGGGCGCGAACTCCAACCTGATCGAGATGTCGCGCTTCTCGACAGCCACCGCCGAGCGGGAGACCGGCACGCCGCCAGCTCACGGCTCACCTGCTGTGGCACAGGGCTTGCATTTCCAGCTATTGACACCTGGACACTTGCCCTGGACACTCGCAAGGAGCACACCATGATCACCACCCTCGCACTCCTGCTCCTGGCGGGCTGCACGGAGCCGTCCACCACCCAGGGCACCACGCCGTGGACCGCAACCAACGAGACCCTTGGCCTCACCACCACCACCACGAGCCCAATCTGCGTGTGGACCTACACCGCCCTGGACGGATCGGCCGACACCGGCCTGGGCGTCACGGTTGATGAGCAGCTCGCCACGATCCAGGACACGGTGAAGACCACCTTGAAGTGGGACCAGTCCGGCGAGACCACCGCGCTGAGCACCGCCTTGACGGTCAGCGAGGTCGACTGGGTGACGGGCGTCCTGGTCGATCCAGACAGCGGCGAGCCGCTCGGCAGTGACACCGGCAGTGACACCGGCAGTGACACCGGCGCATCCGAGGACTGCCCGCCCTACCTGGCCATGGTCGGCAGCCTCAGCCTGTTCACCGAGGACGGGCGTCTCGCCGAGAATGTGCCGGTCGAGGCGCTCAGCTCAGTCGCGGGGACGGCGCGCGTCGACGCCTCGCTGGACCTGAGCGAACTGGTCGGTGGCGACCTGCACCTGGACATCGATCCCGCCGAGTGGGACAGGGTCACCATCGACATCGCCGTGAACATCTCACAGGGTGTCAGCGGTGGTGAGCTCGCGGTCCTGGCCGAGAGAGCCTTTACCCCGGCGTCAGACACCAGCACGACCGGCTCGCCCACTACGACCAGCTCCAGCTACGAGAACGACATCGCCCGCTGGCCCTGGAAGAGCTGAGCTGCCCAGGCGGTCGCTACCAGGTGACCGGGTTGGTAGTCGCGCCCCACCAGGACACGCTGGAGTCCGAGGCCCGCACCACTGTGCTGGCGTCGTCGGGGGAGATCTCCACGGTGTCTCCGTCCTTGGTGAAGCCGCAGAGTTCGCCATCGTCATAGCCCAGCCCGAAGATCTTCTGGGCACCGACCTGGCCCACCCACTGCAAGGCACCCGAGTAGGGATCGACCCGCACCAGTTCATCGGCGTCATCACCCAGGACAGTCCAGTACAGGTAGCCATCGGGCAGACCGACCAGGTCCCCCGAGGTCTCATAGCCGCTGTCTTCCACCAGCGTGTAGGCGATACAGCGGCTGAGGTCGAAGACCACGATCTTGTCGGCCGCCCCGGCGATCAGGTCGCCGGTCGACGTAAAGGTCATCGCATAGATGGAGATGTCGGACGTACACACGGCCGCAACCGTGGCGTCCAGCGGGTCGATGCTGTAGACGGTGTCGAAGGTGGCGCCGAAGAGGTGGCCGTCCAGATCGATGGCGATGTCCACCATATTCGACACGGTCCCGGTCGCGTCTTGGAAGGTGCCGACCAAGGTGCGGTCCCCCGTGGTGTGATCGATCTCGAAGAGCTGGTCACTGGTGTTGGCGTACACCGGGGCGCTGGCGATGGGGGCGGTGGTGCTGCCGCCCGTCTCATCGTCCGTCGGAGCACCGGTGCTGCCGGTGTCCACGTTGTCCGGCAGGGTTCGACCCCCAGTGTCGGCCAGCGAGGTGCCCGGTTCTGTGCCGACCTGCTTGCCAACGCCACCCGACAGATTGTAGTCCAGGCAGGCTGGGAAGAAGAGGAGCGCGAGTAGCAGGGCGTTGCCCATTGAAGACCTCACAGTCCCGTCGCGGAGTCACGGTGCGCTGTATATCACAGCCGCGTGCGGGCTGCCGGAATTCCAGGGCGACCGGCAGGGAAACCGCGGGAATAGACGCGCTATGCGGGCTTCTGCGCGTCTTTTGCCCGCTCGAACTCGCGCTCATACGCCTTGAGATTCTCCAACACGATGTCCAGGTTCTGGGCGTTGCGAGGACGCTGCCAGGTGGTGTGGTGGTCCTCCATGGCCAAGCCCACCTCGGTCAGGCCCTCGCAGACCTGGGCCAGACCCTCGAGGTCCAGCTTGGTGTAGGGCTTGCCGGCGAGCTCCGCGCGGAAGCGCTGGAACCAGGTGTTGGCATCCTCGCCCAGGGCGCCGAGGACCGCGTCGGGACCAGCCTGACCGCGAGCCTGGTCGATTTGAGCGATCTCCTGGCGCCAGACCGGCAGGCGCTCGGCGAGAATCTCCAGGTTGCGCTGGTGGAAGTCCTCACGCAGACCCTGCTGCTGCAAGGCTAGCATCTGCGCGTGGATCTGCTCCAGGCTGGTGACCATGCGACGCAGCAGGGCGGCGCGGCGGCTGCGCCGGGGGCGGCCCTGAAAGTGTAGGCGCCAGGCGGCGAGCTGGTTGTTTGCCAGCGTGCCCAGGACCTGGGCCTGGCGACCGGCTTCCAGCTTGGCGCGCGCATCGCGGATCTGGGGCATCTCGCCGTCAAACAGGGCGATATTGCTCTGCATCTGCTGGATGTCCTCGGCGTGCCAGTCCGAGTCATGGCGCGCCGCCGCGGCCCGCAACAGGTCCAGCCACCGGCGCTGGTCGGTGGCCATGGCCTGCAGCAGTCCCAGGTCCCGACTCAGGCGGTTCTGGCCGGCGAAGTTGCGGGCATAGCGCTGGCGAGCCAAGCGCGTCCACGAGCCGGTCCGGTGAGCCACACCTTCGTCGGGACCGCCGGCCTGGACCGCAGCGATTTGTTCCCGCTCGCCCTGGTACAGCGCCACCCGCTGCGCCAGCACTGGCGAAAGCTCGACATCAGCGCCGGGCGTCGCGGCCGCCTTTGTGACCAGCTCGCGGGTCTGCTGGAGCAAGCTGTCGAGCAGGACGAGGTCGCGGGTGTAGCGAGATCTGCCCGCGAAACCGCGCCGATACTGGGCGTGAATCCGGTCAGAATCAGCGGCGAGGGCGTGCAGCGGGTCGGACATCAGGGCCTCGGGAGGAGCGGGTTTTCGGCTGTCGAGCGCCTATCCGCCAATGTCCGCGCACGCCGGCCCAACACCGCGCTACCCTGCGCAGGCTGCATCGCCTCCCGGAGTCTTCATGTCCCCCGCCCTGCTGCTTCTGCTGTCCCTGTCCGCCTGCAAGAAGAACAAGCCCGAGGACACGACCAGCGGCCTGACCGACAGCGCCTCGACCGACTTGCCCTGGTCCGACCTGGCGGTCGACCAGGAGTGGACCATCGACAGCCTGGCCTGCGATGCCGAGGTGCTCCACACCGAATCCGACGTGCCCCACATCTACGCCCACGACCGGCTGGACCTGTCGCGGGTACACGGCTTCGTCCAGGCCCGCGACCGCTACTTCTCGATGGAGCTGGCCCGACGCCTGGGCCGCGGCACGGTCAGCGAGCTGCTCGGTGCCGACGCGCTGTCCACCGATATGGACAGCCGGGCCAGCGGCATGACCCACGTTGGCGACCACCTGCTCGACGTGTTGACCGACGACCAGGCCGCCATCCTCGACGCCTTCGCCCAGGGCATCAACGCCTGGATCGCCGCCGTCAAGGCCGGGGACCTGCCTGTCCCCAGCGAGCTGGCGGTGGCCGCCCCGATCCTCGGGGTGAGCGACCCCACCGATCTGCTGGTTGACTGGGACCGCGGCGACCTGACCGCGATGGCGGCCGTGCTCATCTACGAGCTGGGCTACGAGACGGGCGATGTCGGGCGGGCCAGTACCCAGGCCAGCCTCGACAGCCTGTTTCAGGGCGAAGCGGGCCAGGATCTGCGTCGCGCTGGCGTCATCACCGACATCTGGGACCAGGTCGTGCCCGTCCTGCCGATCGCCAGCGCCGACGGCTGGGGCACGGACAGCGCGACCGCCTCCCTCGCCCCGCCTGCGACCTCGACCTCGACCTCGACCTCACCCCGCGCTCGCAAGGGCAAGCCCGTGCCCGCCGACATGCTGGCCCGCCTCTCGGCTCGCCTGGAACGCTTTGAACAACGCCTGGGCCGTGGTGATCTCGAGGCCGGCTGGGGCAGCAATGTGTGGGCGGTGGGGGCCAGCGTCAGCGCCGACGGGACCGCCATGCTCTCGAGTGACGGCCACCTTCCCCTGACCGTGCCCAGCCTGTTCTGGCAGGTCGGCCTGGACACCCAGGTGCTCGGCGGCGGCGACACGCACCAGGTCGGTCTGGCGATCCCCGGCCTGCCCTTCATGGCGGTGGGCACCAACGGCGATGTCGCCTGGAGCCAGACCCAGCTCATGGGTGACATCACCGACTGGTACCGGGAAGAGCTCCAACTCGACCAGGACGGCGCGCTCTCCGCGACCCTCTTCCAGGGAGACTGGCAGCCGGTGGTCGCCCACCAGGAAGACCACACCATCGCCGACATACCCCTGCTGGGCAGCGAGGGCGGGACCTTCTCCTGGACCCGCTACGAGACCTTCGACGGGCGCTTCATCGCCGACATCGAGGGGACCGAGGTGGCCGAGGACTACACACCGGCCAGTGGCGAGACCGTGGTCGTCTTCCCCGGCAGCCGGATCCTCCCGGGCGACACCGATGGCGACGGCACGATCACGGCCATCAGCTTCGACTACACGGCATTCTCGGACGGCAATATCCTCTCGGCCGTCGACGCCTTCGGGCACGCT
>JAADHA010000138.1 GCA_013152105.1 Oligoflexia bacterium
AGCCCCTGAAACCTGTCAACGCACCGTGACAATTCGTTACGTATTCGCGAGACTTGTGGCCGCATTCCGACTCCACGCCTCCTGACATTGCGCCTCATGGAGCAGTAGCCATCGCGGTTTTCGACGTGCCCACGGGTAGAGGGTGGAGCATAATAGGTGGCATGATATTTGTTGCAATCTAGTCAATCTGTGCTGGCTGGTGCGCACCACGGGCGCTCCAGGTTGAGCTGTGGATAATCCCGCGGGGCCCGCAGCAGGTTGTGAGCACCACGCGGATCACCTGGGCATCGTCGCCGTGGAGAACCCGGTGGCTGGGGATGCCGCCGTTGTCGGTGCCGCGGTACTCTGCATGTAGCGCTGGCCCCGGGGCCAGTTGAGACCCGGGGGCTGGACTCCCCGCGGGGTCAGAACCCGCCTTCACCCACGCCGATCGTCGCGGGAAAGACGCCCGCCCTCCCAGTCACTGACCGGCTCTGTCAGACCAAGACCGTTTTCCCTGGAACGGGACTCCGACTGAGAGTTGCCGTCAAGGGGGCCGACAGTCTCGCTTGAAACTGTGTCGCTTGAAACTGTGTCGCTTGAAACGCGCCCAATGTCAGAAGGCCTGAACCCCAGCAGGGCGCAGGTCGTGGGAGACCAGGCCCGGGCCACACAGTCGCGCCTATGAAGCCGCCGCCGCCGGAACGTCTGACGTACCGGAAGCACCGGAAGCACCGGAAGCACCGGAAGTACCGGACCCAGGAACACACATGGCGCCGCTGCTCTCCAACAGGCTCTGCTGGATCTGCTGACGGATGGTGTTCAGGTCGGTCTCGGCGTCAGTCGACACCGACTGCATATCGGTGGCCAGGGACTGCAGCGAGCCCTCCATGTCGACGCCGGGGCTGGACAGACGACCCAGCGAGCTGTGGACGTTGTCCAGGATGGTGCGGCGACGGTCCTGGCGTTCGAAGTAGGCCGTGATCCCATCTTCCAAGGGTGAATAGGCAGCGGAGAGCATGGCAGCGGGGTCCTGGCCGGCCGCCACCGCGTCGGCGGAGATGGCTTGGCGGGCATCGTCCATCAGGCCGGAGATGTCCTGGTCCTGCGTGTTCATCCAGTTCAGCACGTTCTCGGCTTCGGACTGGTAGGCGTTGGACACCGATGGGTCCAGCGAGACTTCGTCCTGGTCGCCGCTGCCATCCAACATCGGGCCGTAGGTCTCGGCGTAGTCCCGGCAGGATTGCTCGACTTCGTCGTACTCGGACTGTAGCGCTTCGTCCTCGGACTGCAAGGCTTGGTCCTGGGCATCGGCATCGCTCACTGCCTGCTGACCCTGGGTCATGGCCTGCTGGGCGTCCTGGTTGGCCTGGGCCGCGTCCTGGTGGGCCTGCTGGGCGCTCTGTCTGGCCTGCGCGTTGCCCTCTTGGCTCTGGGCGTTCGCTTCCTGGGCCTGGTCCATCGCCACGCCCGCGTCGGCAAGCTGCTTGTCGATGTCGTCGACGCCCATCATGTAGGCGACGATCTTCAGGATCAGGTTGGAGATGAATTCCTTGACGGCTGACAGCGCGCCCTCCACGGCCGCGAAGACCTTTTCCTCGAACCAGCTCGCGATCCGGTCCCAGAAGCTCTGGTGTTCCGGCTGCGTGGGCATCTGCGTCTGGTCCGCCTCTTGCTGCTTCTGGTCGGCGTCGCCCTTCAGCGAGTCGGTCTGGCTGGTCATGCTGCTGGTCTGCTGCCGGCCGGCCGCGATCTGCTGCCGACCTTCCTGGGCCTGCTGGGACTGGGTCTGCAGCCCCGCCTGGTGGCCCTGGGCCTGTTCGTCCAGGGTGCAAGCACTCTCTTCGTGCGAGGCGGCCTGGTCGGCGAGAATCTGGCCCCCCTCCATCGCGGACTGGCCCTGCTCACGAACCGTGGCCAAATGGTCGCGGGCCTGTCCCAGATCGACGCGTCGAGCCGCGATCTGGTCCAGCTCGACCGGGCTGTGGTCGGGCGGCGGCAAGGTCACTGGTGCCGGCTGTGTGTCGCTGTGGGGAATGGCTGAACGCAAGCGCTGGGACATGCCCATTGCCGGTGAACGGCCGCCGCTGTTTCCGGCCCGGTTGGCCAGGGCCGAGGTGTGCTCGCCGCCGCCACTGCTGCTGCTGCTGCTGCTGCTGCTGCTGCTGCTGCTGCTGCTGCTGCTGTGATCACCGTCGCCGCTGTTCATTGCGTTGCCGATGGCGCGGCGGACCATGAGTGCGGTGCCCTTGATGGCGATCTTCTGGGTCACGCCCGTGGCGATGCCAGTGCGCAGACTGCTGGTCAGGACGGCCGCGGTCGAGCCCTTGGCGCTGAGCAGCCCGACTCCGGCGGCGTCCATCTGCTTGAGGCCCTGGTAGGCCGCGCCGCGAGCCACGCGCCCGTCCGTCGCCGCGACGACGTCTGCATAGTTGGACATCGCCTTGCCGGCGCCCTTGATCTTTCCACCAGCGTATTTCCTGGCCAGCTTGAACAGCACCGCGCCGATCCCGTCGGCGGCGAAGGCTGTGAACTCGTCCTGGTAGGCGCCGTACAGCTCGGCCACCTCGGGCGCGCCGTCCTTGACCGCCTCGACCAGCAGGATGGCCGTGAGAACGGTGCCGACGGCGGCAAGAGCCGCGGCCACAAGGCCCGACCAGAGTGCGATCTGCCCCGCGATGCCGGCGATGGATTCAAGCGCCACGCCGACGGGAGCCAGGGGCGGGATCAGGCCGATCAGGCCCAGGATGGCGCAGGTCGCGGCGATAGATCCGGCCACGGTGGCCACGGCTTCGGCCACGGTGCGCAGCGTGTCGATGACCTCGACGGTGTTGGCCAGGCCGCTGTCGCCGCGGTCTTCTCCCGCTGCCGCAAAGATCTTGTCGATGCTGCCGCCAATACCCCACAGGTTGGTGACATCGAAACCGCCGCGCTCGCGGTTGTAGCCGACCAGGCCGCCCATCGAGCCGGTGACTAGGTTCCAGGCCGATGATGCCAGGTCTTCGGCAGCCTGGGACTCGCTGTTTTCCTGCGGGCCGTGGTCGACCATATACTGTTCGATGGCCGAGCCAGGCTGAGGCGTCGGTGTCGAGGTAGAGTCGGGCGTACCAGCGGTGGACTCGGGCAGGCACATATCCTGATCGGCGTCGGCGACCGGTGGTGCCTGAGAGAGCGAGTCATCCAGGACCTGCTGTCCGGCGTCGACATCTTCGTCCTGGCAGATCTGCTCGTCGTCAGTCTGGGGCGCGTCCGTTTCCTTCTGTTCGCCCTCTTGCGTGCCCTGCTCTCCTTGATTCAAGGCGGCCAGTTCGTCCGGCGTCGGGTCGCGCTCGGCTGTCTGACCACCGGAAGCCGTTCCGGCTGAGTTGCTGGTGGAGTCGCTGGTGGTGTTGTTGTTGTTGCTGCTGCTGCTGGCTGGTGGGTCGGCATCGAGGGCGACGACGGCGGCAGTGGCGACAGCCGACGGGGTGGCGTCGACGGTCACTTCGGCTTCCAGGTCCACAGACGGGGCGTCTGCCCGGGTCTGGGCGGTGCCCGCGTCGGCCCCAAGAAGGCTGTCCGGCTGGGCGCCTGTCTTGTCGCTGGCGACATCCAGGGCCGGTTCGGGCTGAGGCGCCGGGTCCAGTCGGCCGGAGATGAAGTCCCGCCCGGCCTGCACGGCTTCGCGTTCGACCGCGTCAGAGGGACGGGTGACCCCCACGTCGCCCTGAACCGCGGTGGCGCGGCCAGAGCGACCCTCGAGGTGCTGGACCACGTGGGTGACTTCATGGGCGATCAGTTCCTGGCCAACGGCGGTGTCGGGCCGGAACTCGCCTTGCCCGAACAGGATGTCGGTGCCCTGGGTCACGGCCCGGGCGCTGACCGCCGCCGAGGCATTGGCAGCCACGGTGTCGTTGTGGATCCGAACGCCGCCCAGGTGATGGCCAAAGGCCTGCTCGAGGCGAGCGCGCAGCTCGGCAGGCAGCGTGCGCCCGCCGCGGGACAGGGCGCGGGTGAGGTGTTCACCAGGGCTGACGCCGGCCCCGGGCTGGTGCGATCGTTCAGCCAGACGCATGCGCGCCAGGGTCGCCTGGTTGGAACCGGTGCCGAGGGGGGTACTGGCCACGCCGACGCGGGACAGGGCCATGTCGGCCAGCATCAGGTCGGTGAGCGCACCGCCCGCGCCGGACAGCGACTGCTGGACCAGGTCATTACCGAAGATGCCGTGCAGCGAGGCCTGGCAGTCCAGGTTGGGGCCGGGGACCTGACTGGAGATGTTGAGCTGTTCCGCCTGCCGATCACTGAGCGGCAGATCGTGTCCCAGCGGTCCCCGGGTTCGATCATTGGTCGTCTCGGACTGGAGTGCGAGCGCCATGCCGGTCTGTCGTGCTGCGGAGCGAGGCATGCAAGTCCCCTGATGGTACGTCTTTACACGTTAGCACGAGGTCGCCGCACCAGGGCAGCCGGGTTGCGATGCCTGCGGGATTTCACAGTCCGGCACCAAGCCATTGCGCCGCACAAGCGCAACGAGTACGTTGCCGCCATGTCGGACGTGCTGCGAGGCTTGGAAACTGCCGAGAATGCCTGCCTGATCGGCCCCTCCGGCGACCGCGTCCTGGCTCAACTGGACGCACTCGCGGGCTCCGGCGGCCCGGTTGATCCCGGGTTGCGGGGCCGGACCCTGCTACGGCGCGCCGAGCTCCAGACATTCCGCAAGGCCTACGCCGCCGCCGTGGCTGACGTGCAGGCCGCTGGCCGCCTGCTCCAGGATGATCCGCATCGCAGCGTGCAGGCTGAACTGCTGGCCGCCCGCCTGCTGAACCGCACCTTGCGCCGCGACGCGGCACGACAGACCCTGGCCCACGCGCAGCGTTCGGCCGCCGCGGGCCCGGCTCCAGAACGGCTGGCCCTGGCCATGACCCAGGCCGAACTCGCCCTGGACGCCGGCCAGCAGGACCCGGCAGCCCTCTCCTTCGAGCGTGCCCTGGGCCTTGCCCGCACCGACGCGGTTGCCCATGACCGCCTGCAGGCGCTGCTTGGCCTCTCCGCCCTGGCCATGCTGCGTGACGACCCGGTCGCGGCCTCGCATCGCCTGCGCCAGGCCCTGGATCTGGCTCACGCCCACCAGGACGCCCAGAACGGCGCAGAGATCGCGCTGTCCCTGGGCTCCGTGCTGCTTCGCCTGAAGGACCGCGCAGGGGCACGTTCAGCCCTGGAACAGGCCGCCTCCCGAGCCGACCTTCCTGGGGTCCTCGCCCCCAGCGTGCTCTCGCTGCTGGCCCACATCGCCTTTGACGACAAGCGCCTGGACGACACGGTCCGCTACGCGATCGCCGCCGCAAAGGCGGGCGCTGCCCACGGCAACGCTGGCGTGTACGCTGACGGCACCATCCTCGCCGCTCGTGCCCAGCACGACGCCGGCCAGCTTGCAGCCGCCCGCCTGACCCTGGACGCTGGCCAGAACGTGCTGCGCGACCGAGGCGAAGACAAGCTCGCCGACATCGTCAAGCTGGCTGGCCGAGACTGGCCCGGCTGAGCGTCCAGAACCGCTCCGAAGCGCAGGAGACAGCATGGGTCTACGCAGTCGCATCAAGGGACGCTTGAAAGCAGCGTTCGGGCAGGGTGCGGCAGCCTCGAAGCCTGCGGGTCAAGCCACGCCGACCTCAGCACCGACCTCAGCACCGACCTCAGCACCGACCTCAGCACCGACCGCTCCAGCGGGGGCCATGCCCACGACCTCGGCCACGCCGCCGCCAGCTACGCCGCTGCCTGCTGTGGTCGCGCCCTCCGAAGATGCCGCTCGACAGGCCAAGATCGACCGTCACCGGATCAAGACCAGGGCCGGCCTGTTGAAGTGGCTCGGCCAGCAGGACGAGGGGCAGGCCAGCATGGCCGACATGCACGACTACACCGAGCGTCGCTTCTTCGTGGCGCATCGCGGCTTCAGCGACCTGATGGAGCAGCTCACGGACCAGGGTCTGATCGATTTCGATCCAGAAGGCGGCCTCTGCACCATCACCGATGCAGGTCGCGCCTGGAATGCCTGAGCCCGCGGTCACTCGGCGCGGCGGGGATTAGTTGCCCTCTGAGTGGGTTACTTGATAGTGCGCAATGCACGAACCAAGCCATCCACAGGAGGCCCCATGTCCATCGCGCTCGCCCTCCTCATCTTTGCGACCGGTCCAAGCCTGGCCACCGACCGCCAAGCGACCAACCCTCCAGCCGACCAGATCCTCTTCATCGTGGATCAGGCTCGCCAGGAAGTTGCCTCCATGGACAGCCTGATCGACGACGCCGACCGGACCTCAGTCCGGCGTGAACTACACGCCAAGGCGCTCCGGCTGGACCAACTGCTGCAGCAGCTCGAGCAGCAATCGGCGACCGCCCAGGTCTCGGGTGGGGTCGACATCCATGCCGGTCCGAGCGGCCTCCACATCGCGATCAACACGATGAATACTGATGACCCGACTGACGCTGAACCCGTCGAGAATGTCAATCTCGGGGCGCCCGCCCAGGCCTATTCGGCGGCCGACTTCCGTGCGGTACAAGCAGCGGTCCAGGCCGAAGACTTCTCGACTGGCAAGCTGGCCTTGCTGCGCTCTGCCGCCGCCGACCGCTGGTTCTCCGTGGACCAGGTTCGCCAGCTTGTGCAGGGCCTGTCCTTTGGCTCGGACAAGGTAGAAGCGGCCGCGATCCTGTATCCGCACGTCGTGGACCTCCAGAACTGGTACCTGGTCTACGACGCCTTCGACTTCGACTCGGACAAGCAGGCCCTGCGCGACCGGGTCGGTCGCTGAGCCGACTTTCAGCCATGGGCATCAGCCCATCCAGGCGCCGCCGTTGATGTCGATGCCTTGACCGGTCACGCCGCGCGCGTCCGGGCTGAGCAGCCAAGCGACCACACCCGCGATGTCGCGGGGCTTTCCCATCCGGCCCAGGGGAACCCCTCTCATCGCCTTGGCCAGGGCGTTGTCGTAGGACAGGTCCATCGCGCTGGCCATGCCCTGGATGCCCTCGCGAGCCATGTCGGTGTCGATCCAGCCGGGGCAGACGGCGTTGACCTGGATGCGCTCGGCGGCCACCTCCAGCGCCAAGGCCCGAACCAGCCCCAGCAAGGCCGTCTTGCTGGCGCAATAGCCCGTGTGGCCGGGGATACCGATCCGGCTGAGCACGCTGGCGATCACCACCATGTGTCGGGTCGACGGGCCATCGTCGAGGTGCCGCTGGGCGGCTCGCAGGCAGGAGTAGGTGCCGATCAGGTTGGTCTGGATGAGCTCGTCGAAGCGGTCCTGGGGGCCGGGGTAGTTGGGACCGCCCAGGCCCGCGTTGGCGATGACGCCCCGCAGGGGACCCATGACGGTGGCACATTCGTCGACGGCATCATCGACCAGACCGCGGTCGCGGATGTCGCAGGGCCCGACGTGGACCGCGCTGGCGCCGGCGTCCATGGCGGCCTTGGCGGTGGCTTGCAGGCGAGCGGTGTCGCGGGCCAACAGCGACAGCTTGGCGCCTTCTTGAGCCAGCCGCAGGGCGATGGCCTGGCCGATCCCGGTGCCGGCGCCGGTGATGAGGAAGTGCTGGCTTTGCTGACGGGGGAGGTCGGACATGGGGGCGCTCCGGTTCGGTGCCCAGAGGCTATCCCACGGTGCGGAGCAGGTCAGGGAGCAAGCCCGGGAGGAGGGGTGCCAGACCTTGCTGCACCAGTCGAAGCGCCTGGGCCTTGAAGCGGGCGACATCGAGCGGACCAGGACGAGGGCGTGGGTCTCCAGTACCGCCGCCTGCCAGATCGCTGACCACCTTGATGACGCGAAGGGGGACGCCCGCGTCTGTGCAGGCGAGCAAGACCCCCGCGGCCTCCATCTCGCACACCACACCGCCCATCTTTGCCAGGGCTGCGCGGCGGGCGGGATCGAAGACCGGGTCGGCCACGGTGACCACGGTCCCCCGAGGCTGGCCCAGGGGGCTCAGGCGGGTGTCCGCAGGGCCGCCCTGATTGTCGGAAGCGAGCATGATCCGGTCCCCATGAACCACGTCCCCGACGGACAGCTCTGGCACCAGAGCCCCGCAGGTGCCCAGGTTGAGCACGACCTGGGCGGGCCACCGAGCCAAGGTCGCCGCCGTGCGCTGACGGGCCTTGACGAAGCCGACCCCACAGGTGAGCACGGCGACTCGAGCGCCGCCCAGGCGTCCCTCGACCAGTCGCAGCCCCTGGGGACGAGGTCGCGACAGGGCCGCAATCAAGGGTGCGGTCTCGGCCCGCATGGCACCGACCAGCAGGAAGCGCGGAGCGGTGCCCAAGCCTATGGTCCGACCGTGACTTCCATCTCGGCCCGCTGAGACCCGGTCTGAACGAACATGGTGCCGGTTCCCTCCAGCCGCCAGGTGGCCACATTGTCCGCGACACTGGCGAAGTCCAGGGGGTCGAAGCGCAGGACCATCGGACCGTTCAACAGTGCTTCGTCGCAGTAGAGCCAGACGATCCACTCGTCCCCCACGACGGGTTCATCGGGGCCGATGTAGTCGATCCGGTTCTCGTCGCAGCCCTGGAAGTCGACCGTACCGGTGGTGCCGCCAGCGTCAGCGTCGGTCTGGCTGGTTCCTTCCGTAGAAGCAGTGCCGTCCAAGCCGGGGATGGTGCAGGCAGTCAAAAGCACCATCAGAAGCACCGTCATGAGCGCATTTGGCGCCAGGTGGTGGTGGGTCGGGGCGCTGCGCATGGCCGGACCTTGGAAGTGGGAGCTGAGGCTGCGGGCCAGCTTATCAGCCGCCATCACCACTGGTGTCTTGGGGTTGTGATGAGTCCTGGGTGTCTTCTTCGTCGGACTTGTCGTCGTCCGGCTTTGTTTCGCCGGGCTCTGCGCTGTCTCCGCCGATGATCACGTCGACCGGAGCGCTGCCCGGCAGGATGACCCGTGTGGGGCCGCTGAACTCGACGGCGGTCGGCCCGGCCGGGGCGGTGGTGGCTTCATCGACTGGTGCTTCGGTCTCCACGG
>JAADHA010000206.1 GCA_013152105.1 Oligoflexia bacterium
ACCGACGGATCTGTCCGCAGCGCAAGAAGCGAGCGCAAGCGCGAGGGGGAGAGCGAGAGAAGCCAGTTGAAGTGCGCGCATTGGTGCCTCCAGTGAGGGCGGACCATCGCCCAACCGTCGCCTCGCCGTGTGAGAAAAACATGAGATTTCATCCCAGGCAGCGCCTGCGCTGGTCGGCCGGCCGCCAGTCCGAGACGGTGTCCTTGGGGTGCACCGGACCGTCGAACTGCAGCCGAGTGGCCGCGTCGAGGTCGGTCTGGCCGCGGGTGCGCGCGTAGATGGTGAGCCGATTGTGGAGCAGGAAGTAGAGCCGGAAGGGGAAGAGGCTCTTGACCACGCAGATGTCCGCACGCCAGGGGCTGAGCCCCAGGTCCGAGTAGAAGGCGGGCTTCATCGCCAGGGGCGGGCCTTCTGTGACGACCAGCCTGAGATGCCCCAGGTCCAACACCAGGCAGCGCCCGAAGGACGCGGTGTCGTGGTGGCTCAGGACGAAGCCCGCGACCGGCAGGGCCGGGTTGTCGGGGTCGAGGTGCCCACCGAGGCTGCGCTGGAAGGGCGCGCCGTCGGACTGCTCCCACAACTCGGCCACCGCGACGGCGTCGCGGATCGGCGCCAGGATGCGCAAGCCCTGGCCACGGGCGAGCAGGACGGAGAGCAAGCGGGTGTTCTCGCCAGCGGCCCCGGCCCCCACCATGTCCGAGGCGTCCGACATGCAGACGGTCCCCAGCCGCCGTCGCCAGCGGGCCGCCCGAGCCTGGGCCAGGGCCGTCTCCGCGTCGGGCAACACGGGCGGTAGCACGTCCTTTACGGCCCAGGCCCGGTCCGCCAGATCGTCCGCCAGGCGGTCCGCCAGCGCCCGGTCGCCGTCGGTGATCACCACGGTGCCCCAGCCCAGGTCTCGCGCGTCGCTCCACAGGTGGCACATGCACAAGGACGCCGACAACACGCCGGGCTGCCGCTCCAACCTCGCCATGTAGCGGAAGACCGGCCGCATCGTCGGCAGGAAGTCGATGGTGGTGCCCCCGCCGAGCACCATGGGCAGGCTGCGCCAGGCCAGGGTGGGCTGAACCCGGTCCTGGAGTGCTTGCACCAGCAAGGCACCGCAACGGGCCCCGGTCTTGGCGTGGTCGCGGTGTGGGTTCGTGCGGTAGGCGCACAGGATCGACAAGGGCGAGAGCAGGGACGCGCTGAGGTGAGCGTGCAGGTCAACCGTCGCGGCGATGGGCACATCCGGGCCAAGGTGCCCGCGCAGGTCGGCCAGCAGCGCCGCCTCGGGTGCGATTCCGCCCTGGCCCCGCATCGCGCCGTGCAGCGAGATCAGCACACCGTCCAGGCGGCCCGCCTGCTCCAGGCAGCGCGCCAACTCGGCACGGAACCAGTCCAGCGCTTGCGCTTCGAGGGGTCCCGCGGGCACGGCCCAGGCGCTGAAGATCGGCACAAACTCGACCTTGACCCGCGCCGCCCGCGCCGCCCGGGACGCGCCCTTCACGAAGCCGGACAGCTCGGCGTGGCGGATGAAGCCCGGCGCCTCGGCACCCGCGGCCGAGGCGGCCTGAAGCAGCGCGTCACCGTACAAGAGGTGGGTCCGCCGGAAGTCCTCGACGGTAGTCCGTACCGGGCTCAGGGCGTTGCTCTCTTGGGCGAAGCGCAACAGCCCCAGGCGCAGCGGGCGCGTTCCCCGGGCGCTCACCGGACACCTCGGCCTATCCGCGTGCCCAGCCGCGTACGCAGGCGTCGGGTCGCGTCCAGCAGCGGCTCGGTCGCGTCGAGCAGGCGCTGCTGCCAGGGTGCGATCCCGCCCCCATCGCCAGAGAGGTCCGGCATCTCGCCCTGCGGACCGTACATCTTCTCCATCATGTCCAGCACATTGCGCTTGACCAGGCCGCGCAGGGGCACGCGCGCCATGGTCCCGTAGACCGCCGCCTCGCCCGAGCGCGACAGGCTGGGGTCGGCCCGCACCGCCGCGACGCTGGCCCGTAGATCGTCGAGGTAGGCGTCGATCACCGGGGCGTTGGCTGCGGTGACAGTGTTGTGCATGCTGGGCGGGCGCTGCTGGCGGTCCACCGACCAGCCCTTGGCGTGCAGCAGGTCCGCCACCGCGTAGATGTCCACCGCGCGCCGACCCTGTCCGTCCTCGGCTGCGGCCCAGGTCGCGATCACCGAGTGGGGCCGCCCCAACAGGCGCAGCTCGGGGATCTGGCGGATCCCGGCCCGCAAGCGGTTCACCGCGTCCAGCGCCACCCGCGCCCGGTCGAGGTAGCCGTCCTGGCCCATGCCCTGGAGCGAGGCCCAGGCCGCGGCGATCGGGCCGCCCGGTCGCGTGCCGGCCAGGCCGGGCGAGGCGTACAAGCCCCCGGCCCAGTCCGTGGACACGAAGAACTGGTGCCGCAGCGTAGAGACGTCGCGGTAGAGCAGGACCGAGGCCCCCTTCGCGGTGTAGCCGAACTTGTGCAGGTCCGCCGAGATCGACATCACGCCGGGAACCCGGAAATCCCAGACCGGCATCTCCACCCCAAGGCGCTCCAGCCAGGGCTGGATGAAGCCCCCGAAACAGGCGTCGACATGCAGCGGCACGCCCCGGGCCACCATGCGATCCGCCACCTGGGGGATGGGATCGACGACTCCGTGCACGTACTGGGGCGCGCTGCACACCGCCATCACCGTGTTGCGGTCCACCCGGGCGGCCAGGCGGTCCGGGTCAAAGATCCCGTCGGTGTCCGTCGGGACCAGGTGCAGCGCGACATCGAAGAGGTGGCCGGCCTTGGCAAAGGCCGGGTGGATCGTCGCGGGACCGACCAGGTTCGGCCGCCGCACCCATGGTCGCCGCTTGCGCGCCCGGTCCCGCCAGGTCTTCACCGCCAGCAGGATCGACTCCGTGCCGCCCGAGCTCATCGTACCGGCCGCCTGGGCTGGCGCGTTGAGCAACGAGGCGCTCATCGCGACGACCTGGTTCTCCATCTGCTTGAGCCCCGGGAAGGCCATCGGGTTGAGGGCGTTGTGCGCCACGTAGCGGTCGTGCGCCGCCGCCACCAGCTTGTGGTGATGGTCGCCGGCCCAGTACACCAGGCTGAAGGTCCGCCCGCCCCGAAAGTCCGCGTCGTCGGCCATGCCGGCGTCCAGCTCGGCCATGATCTGGTCGTGCGCTCGGCCGGTCTTCGGGATGGTGCTGCGGGGCATGGGGTCCTCCTGAATGGGGGTTAATCAATCGTTTGATTGGACGCACGCGAAGCGGCGCTGCCAGCCCAGACCGATCGCCCACGGTTCCACTCCCCATGGGTGTAGTCTCCGGTGACTTGGAAGGTTGCGTCCCCCCACCCCGGCGCGAGGGCAAGCATGCACAACCCCAGCGCTCCACCCTCGCCCACCAACCCCTACTCGGCCCCGCGCGCGTCGATCCTGGCGGCTGAGCCCCGCCTGCTCGGGGCGTCGCCGCTGTCCGCCCTGGCTTCGCCACAACGCCGCCTCTACGGCGCGCTGCTGTACTACGGGGCGTCGCTGCTGGCGGCCCTGCCGCTGGCGCCCATCTTGTTGATGGCGGACCAGCAGAACGACAGCCTCGACATGGTGGCCGCGTCGGGCGTGATGCTCTCAGGTCTGCTCGGGCTCTGCTTCTCTGGCGCCAACATCTGGCTGGCCACCACCCGCGGCCAGACCATTGGCAAGTGGCTGGTCGGAACCCAGGTCGTCACGCAGGACGGAAGGACGGCCTCGGCTGCGCGGCTCCTGGGCCGCTACCTGGTGAAGACCGGGCTCTTTGGCATCATGTCCTGCCTGGCCTTTGGCGAGGATCTGCTGATCTTCGCCAAGGATCGCCGCGCGGTCCACGACCACATCGCGGGTACCTGGGTCGTAGACCTGGCGCCAATGAAGCAGTTGCGCGCGATGGGCGCAGCCTCGCTCTGCGAAGCCGATGGGCCACCGAAGCCGAATCTGGGCGGGTCGCTGAATGCGCTGACCGCCGGCCCCGTACGGCGCTTCGCCTCTGGAATCCTGGGCTGGACCGCCGTGTTCTCCACTGTGGCCCTGGCGGCGGTTCCGGCGCTGGTGACGCCAGACCTCGATTCTCAGCTCAGGGCGACCATGGGGGCCACGCTCGTGATGGGGGCTGGCGTGGCCTGGTTGTTGACCAATATCCACCTTGTAAGCACCCATGGCACGACCGTCAGCCGCCTGTTCTTGGACCTGGTGGTGGTCGATGAACACGGCGTCCCGGTCACCTGGCAGATCTACCTGGTCCGAGCTGTGATGGAGTACGGGACCTTCGTCTTTCTCTCTGCCTTCCTCATCTCCCCCGTGGTCTTCCTCGGCTACCTCCCCATCTTCTCCCACGGGCGGAGCTTGACCGACCTCGCCACCCGAACCTGGGTGCTTCGCAGGGGGGATGTCCCTCACCTCGATGGCCCGGCCGACACCGCCAACGGCGCTGAGCCCGAAGCGGCGCGATAGCTTCCAGCACAGCCCCCTCCAAAGCAGCCCCCGACCTTCATGGCCTTCGTCCACCTCCACTGCCGCACCCAGTTCTCGATCCTGGACGGCGCCGTCGAACCCAAGAACCTGGCCGAGGCGGTGGTCGAGCGGGGCATGACGGCCTGCGCCATCACCGACACCTGCAATCTCTACGGTGGCGTCGGTTTCTTCGGGGCGGCCAAGGCCAAGGGGGTCCGGCCGATCCTGGGGGCCGAGATCTGGCTGTGGCCTCCGGGCATCCAGACGCTCGACCGCAAGGACCCGGACGGCGGCTGGCACATCGTCCTGCTGGTCGAGGGCGACGCTCCTCCCCCCAAGGACAGTGAGCTGCCCTGGGACCCGGTCGGCTACCGCAACCTCTGCAAGCTCATCACCACGGCGATCTTCGACGGCATGCACTACCGGCCGCGGATCGACTGGGATCTGCTGGAGCGGCACAAGGACGGTCTCATCGTCCTGACCAGCGGACTCAACGGACCCATCGGCACGGCCCTGCGGGACGGCGTGCCCGAGCGCGCGACGCAGGACATCACCCGCTTGCAAGAGATCTTCGGCCCCGATCACCTGTTCCTGGAGCTTCAGGACACGGGTCTGGATGGTCAGCAGGCGATGAACGATCTGTCCCGTCAGCTCGCGGACCAGCTCGGGCTGCGCACCGTGGTGACCAACGAGGTGCGCTACCTCGACCCCCAGGACGCGGTCACCCTCGACGTGCTCAACTGCATCGCCCGTGGCGAGAACATCGACCAGGTCGACCGCCTGCCGATCCCCACCGACCAGCAGTACCTCAAGACCGAAGCCCAGATGCGGGCGCTCTTCCCCGACGATGGCCCCGCCCTGGATATCACGGTGGACATCGCGGCGCGCTGCCGCTTCGACTTCAAGATGGACACCTATTGGTTTCCAGCCACCGACCCGCCCGACCCCGATCCTCCTGCCCCCCCCGATGTCCACGGGGCCGACGCCCCTCGCGCCGACACGCAGCGCAACTGGGAGTACTTCTACCAGGCCTTCCCGCCGCCCCTGGACTTCAAGCTGTCCGATCCCCAGGTGGAGATCCCGCCCAAGCCCGACGGGGCCGGCAGCATCAACGGCTACTTCGAGTGGTACGCAACACAGGGGCTGATGCTGCGCCTCAAGACGATCCCTGAAGAACTGCACGAGCAGTACTGGGACCGCCTGAAGTTCGAGTTTCGGGTCATCGAGGGCATGGGCTTTCCCGCCTACCTGCTGATCGTGGCCGAGTTCATCAACTGGGCCAAAGACCAGGCGATCCCGGTGGGACCGGGACGTGGATCGGGTGCCGGGGCCGTGGTCAACTGGGCGCTGCGCATCACCGACATCGACCCGCTGCGCTTCGGCCTGCTCATGGAGCGCTTCCTGAACCCAGAACGGGTGTCGATGCCCGACATCGACGTCGACATCTGCCAGGACCGCCGCGAAGAGGTGATCGAGCACGTCCGCCAGAAGTACGGCAGCCCGCTGGTCAGCCAGATCATCACCTACGGCAAGCTCCAGGCCAAGGCCGCCCTCAAGGACGTCGCGCGGGTGCTGGGCGTGGACTTCAACCAGGCGAACCGCATCGCCAAGCTGGTGCCCGAAGAGCTCGGCATCAAGCTCGAAGACGCCGTCCAGGACGAGCGCCTGCGGGCCCTGTCGACCGGTGACCCGATGGTGGGAAGGGTCGTGTCCCTGGCCCGTCGGGTCGAGGGCATGGTGCGCCAGACCGGGGTTCACGCGGCCGGGGTCGTGGTCGCGGACCGCCCCATCGTCGAACACGCGCCGCTCTACCGTGACGGTCCGGACGGGGGCCCGGTCGTCCAGTACGAGATGAAGTCGGCCGAGGGCATCGGCCTCATCAAGTTCGACTTCCTCGGCCTGAAGACCCTCGACCAGCTTCGGGACGCGCTGGCCATGGTCAAGCGCAACACCGGCCAGGACATCGTGCTGGCGGACATCCCCTACGACGACGCGGACACCTTCGCCCTGCTCCAGGCAGGCGACGCGCTGGGCGTCTTCCAGGTCGAGTCCAGCGGAATGCGTGACCTGCTGACGCGGCTCCGCCCCAGCAATATCGACGACCTCATCGCGCTGGTGGCCCTGTACCGCCCCGGTCCCCTGTCCTCGGGCATGGTCGACAATTTCATCGACTGCAAGCACGGTCGCAAGAAGATCGAGTACCCCCACCCCTCGCTCAAACCGATCCTGGAGTCGACCTACGGGTCCATCGTCTATCAGGAACAGGTCATGCAGATCGCCCAGGTCTACAGCGGCTACTCACTGGGTGGCGCCGACCTGTTGCGGCGGGCCATGGGCAAGAAGAAGAAAGCGGACATGGACAAGCAGCGGTCCATCTTCGTCGCGGGCGCACTGGAGCACGATCACACCGAACAGGAAGCCAACGACCTCTTCGACCTGCTGGCCTTCTTCGCCGGCTACGGCTTCAACAAGTCCCACTCCGCCGCCTACGGTGTGGTCAGCTACTTCACGGCCTGGCTCAAGACCCACTACCGGGCCGAGTATATGGCCGCGCTGATGTCGATCGAGGCCAACAACACCGACAAGGTGCTGGCCTATATCGGCGACTGCAAGCGCAGCGGCATCCAGGTACTCCCGCCCGATGTCAACCACAGCGTCCGCGGCTTCGACGTGCCATCCGACCAGCGCAACGCGATCCGTTTCGGCATGGCGGCGGTCAAGGGCGTAGGCGAGAGCGCGGTCGACGCCATCATCGAAGCCCGGAAGCGGGCCGGCGGCACCTTCGAGAGCTTCATCGACTGCCTCGAAGACCTGGACTACAAGCGGGTCAACAAGAAGGTCCTCGAGAGCCTCATCTGCTGCGGTGCCTTTGACTGGACCGGAAACTGTCGGCACGCCCTGCTCGAGGGCCTGCCCGGCGCGATGTCAGTGGCCCACGGCACCCAGGAACAGAAGGCCTCGGGCCAGGTCAGCCTGTTCGGCGCCATGTCCGCGGCCGCGGCCCCCAAGCGCCTCAAGCTGCCCGATCTGGGCGAGTGGCCGACCGCCGTGAAGCTCTCCAAGGAACGGGACGCCTTGGGCTTCTTCATCACCGGCCACCCGTTGGAAGCCTATGGCAGCCTCACCCGTCGCCTGACGACCTGCACCATCGCAGACCTCGACCACCTCTCCGGGGATCGCGAGGTCTCCGTCGCGGGCATGGTCACCGCCTTTCGGCAGATCACGACCAAGCGAGGCGACAAGATGGCCTTCGTCACCATCGAAGACCAGCACGGCAGCGTCGAGTGCGTGTGCTTCCCCAAGGTCTACGCGGCCAACACCCGTTCCCTGGTCAGCGAACAGCCCCTGTTGGTCCGCGGCAAGCTCGAGAAGTCGGGAGAGGGCAACAAGATCCTGGTCGAGACCGCTGAAGTGCTTGCCGACGTCCGTATCCGCCGAACCCGCGCCGTCCACCTCAGCGTGGACGAGATCGAACTGAGCCATGAACGCATCCGAGCCCTCCAGGACGTGATCGCCGAGAGCCCCGGTCGCTGCCCCCTCAGCCTGCACGTGCGGATGCCCGGGCATGCCCGCGCTACCCTCCTTCTCAATGCCAAGGTGGTACCGGACGAGGCGCTCATGCAAGGCTTGGAGAGCCTCTTCCGTCGACCCGATGTCGTGGAGTTGCGATGAGGATCCTGGTGCTCGCCTTCTGTCTCGGCCTCTCGGCCCATGCCGACGATCTGCCGGATGTCATCGAAGCCGTCCCCCGAGGCCGCATCGACTGGACCCGCCTCGTACTCTCGGTCGATGCCCGCAGCGAGCTGCGCATGGGGGCCTGGAAGGACCGGCGGATCCGGGAACAGGACGCGCTGGACCGCTTGAAGTCGCGCGTCCCAGATCTGGCTCAGCGGGTGCGCGTCACCCCCGACACCCTCGCCGCTGACCTGCTCGCCGGCAAGGGCGACCTGCCCCGGCGCCTGGGGGACGCCGTCAACGACTGGCAGATCGTGGAGACGCGCTACCACGACAACGGCGCGGTCGAGCTGGTGGCCGAGCTCGATCTGCGCCAGTGGTTGCGACCGGCCCTTCGGTCCTTGGCGTCCCAAGAAGCCACGCCGCCGGGTCCCGGCGATGTCACCGGGTTGGTTGTCGACGCCCGCGAGCTGCCCTTTGAGCCGTGCCTGGCCCCTCGGATCACCGCTCCCACGGGTACGGTCTTCTTCGGCGCCCAGCGCCTGTCTGCGGACACCTTGGATCTGGGCGCTCCGGTGGTCTTCGTCACCGACCCGGCCGATCCTCGGGCCATCGCGCGAGCGGGCGATCACCCCTTGCTGGTCCGCGCCGCCTCGGTCCAAGGCGGGGGCGAGCTGGTCCTGGATCCGACCAGCGCCCGGGCACTGGACGCCACGCCAGACCTGGCGTCCATCGCCGCCCAGGGGCGGGTCGTCATCGTGGTTCAG
>JAADHA010000109.1:0-8873 GCA_013152105.1 Oligoflexia bacterium
CACGCTAGTTGGTGAAGCTGAAGCCGTAGTAGAAGTTGCCCAGGTAGTATCCGTCGGGTGCCGCCGGCAAGCCTGTGACGTCGACCATGATCTGGTTGCCCGAGCTGTCGACCTTGAGTTCACCAGTGGTCGCGTCGTACTCATAGGCGAAGGTATAGTCCAGTTCGTACCAGTCCGTGGTGCCGGTCAAGTCGGTCATGATGTAGGTCGAGAAGAGGTTGGAGCTGTACTGATTCCAAAAGTCCTTGGAGCTCTTCAGGATGGTGGATCCGAAGTCCGCCGACATGGGGCCAAAGCCATAGGCGTAGGAGTTGCCGGCCAGGTAGGAAGCCACGTCATCCGACCAGACATTCGGGTCCATGCTGTCGCACTCGCCATCGGTGCCGACCAGGTTCGTGGTGTCGACCGTCCACGCGGTATCAGCCCAGCAGTCGGTGCAGCCCGTCGCGACATCGGCGCCCGTGGTGTCGAACATGATCTCACAGTAGTTGCGCGTGTCCTTGAGGCCGCTCCACTCCTTGTTGACCAAGGTGATGACAAAGTAGTTGCCAAGCGGGCTGCCATCCAGGGTCACGTCGTGCTGCGCGCCGTCCATCACGCCGGTCTGCACACTCATGAGCAGCATGGTGGGCTCGAAGAAGGTGCAGGCCGAATCGCCGTCGCAGTCCGAGTCGTCGCAGTCGACTGCGTCGTCGCCGTCGTTGTCGACGCCGTCATCGCAGACCTCGGCGGGAGTCGTGTTCCCGGTTGTGGCGGTGTCCGTGCCGCTTCCGTTGGTGCCCGTGCCACCACTGTCACCGATGCCCTGGTCGCCACAGCCAATAAACAGGGTCAGGCCGACGGCACTGGAGAGAAGAAGCGTGAGGGTCAGGCTGCGGTTCATGGGGTCTCCTCGGGGACCGACAAGGCGTACTGACGCTGAATGCGCGTGGGGCCCAGTCGAGAATGGCCAGCAACGTACCTGACCTACGCCACACAGTCAACCGCGGCACAGGCCCGTACGCGTGTTCACTGCAACTTGCTGAGGACCCGGTCGGCTCGGGGCCCGTTGGGATGCAAGCCCCGGTAGCGCCGCCACGCGCTCAGGGCATCACGCATGGTCGCGGGAGCGAAGAGGAACTGCCCCAGTCCGTACCAGGCCAGCGCGCTCTCGGGTGCCAATGCGGTCGCACGATTCAGGTGCTGCCGAGCGGCCGCAAGTCGCCCGTCTTGTTCATAGCGCTGGGCGATCAGCACGTGCACGCCAGGGTCCTCGGGAGCGAGCGCCAGGGCCTCTTGGATCCGCAGATCCACCGTCCCCTTGTCCGCCTGCAAGGCGCGACGCGCTGCTGCGCGGGCGGCCAGCGCACGGTCGAGGGGATCGCTCGACTTGCTGAGCGTCTGTTGGGCCAGCATGAGCGCTCGCTCGGCGCGAGCATCACCGTCTTCCTGCGAGGCCAGCGCGACGCCCAGCAGGTAGACCGCCAGCCCGTCCTTGCTGGATTCTCCGGACTCCACCACGCCCACCAGGCTGTCGATGGCGGTCCCAACGTCGCCACGGGCGATGGCGACCCAAGCGACCAGGGGGACACCAACGGCCGGGTCGCCGCTCCACCCCGCCGCGGCCTGGGCGGCACCGTCGAGACGGTCCAGATCGATCCGGGTCTGCACCAGTCCGCGACGACAGTCCTTCGAGAAGGGGTCGAACTCCACACAGGCGCTTAGTTCATGTTCGGCATCGATCAGGTGATGTTGGACGTTGGCGACCGCACCCAGGTGGTAGAGGGCGGTGGGGTTGGTGCGGTCGACCGCGGCCGCCTGCTGCCACGCAGCAAGCGCCTGAACGGGTCGCTCAGCGTCGTCGAGAATGCGCGCCCGCGCGATGAGTAGCGCCGCAAGCTGGCGAGGCGCGAGGTCGTCCCGGTGAGCGTCAATGGTGTCCTGGATTCGCGCCAGGCGACGGTCTGGTGTACCACCGCTCCAGCCATAGGTCGCGTCTGCAACCGCGACGAGCACATTGTCCGGAGCGGACTGAATCAGGCGCTGCGCCATGGACTCGGCGCTGGGATCAGCCGCGGCCGTGAGCGCTTCGGCGTGCAACAAGCGATGGCGCACGCCCCCCGCGCCCACCGCATCCACCGCGTCCCACAGCGAGAGGGCTCGCTTGGGATCACCTTGGCCGAGAGCCACCCGAGCTGCCAGGTAGCGGCTGGATTCTGTGCCCAGTCCCGCGATCGCGCTGTGTCGGGACGCGTTCAGGAGATCGCCATCCATCAGCGCCAGGGTTCCCTCGGCGAGGGCCAAGGACACACCACCAGCGCCGCTCTCGAGGGCAACCGAGAGGGCTTCCTTGGCGCGCTGGTGCTGCGCCGGGTTCCCCGTGTACTCGCCCCACAGCACCGCTTCGACCATCGCCAAGGCCAGCGCCCGAGCTTCCAGAGGCTCGACCCGCGCTTCTACCGCGCCGTCCAAGCGGGCCTCGAGCTCGAGCAGCCCGCGGTAGTCGCCCGCGGCAAGGACCCGCTCAGCATCTTCAAGCTGCTGCTGTGCCGCGGCGATGTGCAGGTAGCGAACGACCATGGTGGTCGCAGCCGCCATGGTGAGCGCCATCAACAGCACCAACAGGGCGACTCGGTTCCACTGGCGCTCTGGACGTGCTGCCTCGACCAGATCCGCCACGTCTTCCACGGACTCGGGGCCCTTCCCGACAGCATCCATCGACGCGCCGGCTGGCTGGGGGGCGGGCGGCTGCGGCGGCACCGGGGGCTGCGGGTGCTTCTCGATGACTTCGATGGGGCCGGCGCGATGCGGCTCTTCGGGCGCGACGAGGTTCGACTCTTCTCGACGAGTCATCACGACCAGATCCTGGTCCTCGGCCTCGAGAAAGTCCTCTTCGTCCGGCGGAGCTTCATCCACACTTGCGCCCGACATGCCCATGCTCTCCTGCCAGGCGCGCAGGTTCAGCGTCTCCTTCAGGCCGTTCGGTCGATCAGCGGGAGTGTGGATCGGGCCCCGCACCGCGGCCAATACGCCCCCACCAGGCCCAGGGATCACCTGCATGATCTGGGTGTCCCCGCCACCTTCTACAGCCACGTGGCCGGGGTCGGTGTGCTCGGCCAGAGGAGGGTTCTGGAGCTGTTCCGTGGATGCCAGGCCGGCGGCCGCGGTGACTTCATCATCGAGATCGATGCCACCCTGTCCGCTTCCTGTTTCGACCTGGCGAAACAGGGAGGGAAAGGCATCAGCCGCACCGGGTTCGGCCAATCCTGCGGCCTCCAGCGTGGCCCGGCTCACTTCCGCAGTCGGAGGATCCACCGCACCAAGATCGGCGCGTCGCACGCTCTCGGTGTGCTCGGAAGCCTCCCACTCGTTGTGCGGCCCAAAGTCAGAGAGCAGATCGCCAAGCGAGCGCCCCCGCGGCACGAAGTCGCCCTGCAGCCCCCACAGCAGCACTTCAACCCGTCGATTCATCGGTTCGACACGCCGTACGCGCTCGAGAATCGACTTCGCCCGGAGAAAGCTGCCTGTTGCGAGGTAGGTCTCAGCGAGCTTGAGCAGACGCGTGGGGTTCGCGCTTCGTTCGATCTCACGAGCGTTGGCGGGCGGTCGCTGCGGCGCGTGGAGCACCTGGTCCTGCAACCTGGCCAGGTCAGGATGGTCAGGTGCCACCTGCGCAAGCTGATCCACCAGACGCCGGGCGCGTCCCGGCCAACCACGTTCGACGAAGACCCGAGCCGTGAGCGCCAGCACATCGGGAGAGTCAGGGGCGCGCTGTCCGGCTTCGCGCAGGCGAACCCACGCCCGATCCATCAACCGGAGCGACAGAAAGGCGCGCGCCTGAGCCAGCACCGCCGGCAGGGTCACCTGGCCATTGCGATCCCAGGTTTCCACCAGGCGGATCACACCCTGAACATCACCGCCAGTCTCAAGACCGTGAATTGCGCGTTCGAGCTCCGAAGGGTCAGGCTCGTGGGGTAGGGACTGTGAGGTACGCATCCGCTCCGCTCGAAGGCGCCGAGAAAGACTATATCACCGCGATCTAGCCAGATCCCGGTGCAAGTCCAGTCTCTTCGACTCAGGCGCGGATGCAGAACGGGGGAAGCCGCAGCCCCCCCCGAACGACAGAAGGCCCTGGAAATCAGGCGAGTGCAGCCGTGAACGCTTCGGTCAGCAGCGGGCACACCTCGAAGATGTCACCCACGATGCCATAGGTCGTCAACGCGAAGATCGGCGCTTCGGGGTCCTTGTTGATGGACACGATGACCTTGCTGGTTCGCATCCCTGCCAGGTGCTGGATGGCGCCCGAGATTCCGCAGGCGATGTACAGCGTCGGATTCACCACCTTGCCGGTCTGGCCGACCTGCTCGGAGTGCGGCGCGTAGCCCGCGTCGACCGCCGCGCGGCTGGCACCCGGCGATGCACCGATGCTGGCCGCCAAGGTCCGAATGATCGTGTCGAAGCCTTCCTTGCTCTTCACGGCGCGGCCGCCGCTGACGATGCGATCAGCCTCGGTGAGATCCACGACATCCCCGGAGGGCTCTTCGCTGTCCACCACCGTCGTCTTCACATCGCCTGGCTGGAGATCCAACGAGAGCGCGACCACATTGCTGGACCCGCCCGTCGCCACACCGGCCGGGAAGGAGTTGGGGCGGACCGTGAACAGGGCCACGGAGCTGCTGACGTGGACATCGCTGAAAGCTTTGCCCCCATACTGAGGCCGACGCCCGACCACCGCGCCACCGTCTACCCGAAGTTCGGTGACCTCGGTGGCGTAGCCAACACCCAGCCGCGCCGCGAGGCGAGGAAAGGCGTCCTTGGCTTCAGCGCTGGCCGGCGCGAGCACCACCGCCGGATCAGCGGCGCTGACCGCCGCCTGCAGGGCCTTGACGTAGGCCCCTGGCGTGTAGTGAGCGAACACATCGCCATCAGCCGTGTACACCGTGGCCGCGCCATATTCGCCGAGATCGCCCGCATCGCTGCGGCCCATCACGAGCGCACTGACCGGTGCCCCACCCGCCAAAGCCTTTGCCTTGGCCAGCAGTTCATAGGCCGTCTTCTTGAAATTACTGCCGTCGTGCTCTGCGACGACGAGGATGCCATTTCCCATGGGATTCTCCAGTTGTTCGTAGAGTTGGACTCAGATGATCTTGGCTTCTTCGTGGAGGGCGCGGACGAGTTCCTGGACCCGCTGCGCGTTGTCGCCTTCAAGAATCCGGCCGGCCGGACGAGCAGGAGGCAGAGACCAGGCGTCTTCGACGACATGAGCCGCACCAGCACCGACGGTCGCGCCATCGAGACCCAGATCAGCGGCACCCTTGACGAGGATCTTCTTGCGCTTTGCCATCATGATGCCCCTGAGCGAGGCATAGCGAGGCTCGTTGAGGCCCTTGTCGGCCGTGATCACCGCCGGCAAGTTCGCTTCGACGACATCCTGGACACCGCCCCCGCTGGCACGCCACGCCTTGAGCGAGCCGTCACCGATTTCGAGCTTGCTGACCACGCCGACACATGCCCAGTCCAGCAGCTCGGCGACCATCATCGGCACCTGGGCGTTGTCACCGTCGATGGCCTGCTTGCCGGCCATGACCAGGCTGACATCGTCCGCCTTCAGGGCCGCGGAGAGGATGCGGGAGATCCCCAGACAGTCGCTGCCCTCAAAAGCAGGGTCGTCCAAGCGCACCGCGCCGTCCGCCCCCATCGCCAGGGCGTCGCGAATGCGCTGTTCGACCGCTTTGCCGCCGACGGTGTAGACCACCACGGATGACGCCTTTTTTGCATCCTTCAGGCGCAGTGCTTCTTCGACGGCGTACTCGTCGTACGGGTTGATCGTCCACTTGATGTCGCCGGTAGCGATCCCCGCGGACGGATCCGCGATCTTGATCTGCTCGTCGGACGACGGGACCTGCTTGAGCAAGACTCCGATCTTCACGATGGTCTCCTATCCCTCTGATTCAACAGAGGGAGACGGGTTGGGGTACGGGGCGGCAGCCATGCCCCGCAGGAAAAGCTCGACCACCTGTTCGGCGGCCTGCTCGAGATTGAAGCGCTCGCGCTTGCGCGCCAGCACCCATTGAATGGAGATCTCGTCGAGGGCGCCAAAGAAGGCCCACTGAGCTAGAAAAGGATCGACCTCTGCCCGGACGGCACCCTGTTGCTGCCCGTCACGGACCAGGTCGCCGAAGACGTTGAGGTACTGCCAGAGCTTCTCGGGGCGATACTCGCGCAGAAACCGATGGGACTGCCGCAATTCCACTTGGAAGACCTGTGCGAGATCCGGGTATTCCTGGATCGCTTCAAAGTGGTGGTGCGCATAGGCCCGGATTCGACCGAGGGGATCCTGCTGCGCGTCCAGGGCGGACTGCAGCTTGCGCAGCAACAGGTCCATCTTCTCTTCGAAGATGACCAGCAGCAGGTCTTCCTTGTTCTTGAAGTACAGGTAGATCGTGCCATCGGCCACGCCGGCTCTTCTGGCTACGTCGCTGATCCTGGCCCTGCGATAGCCCTTGTCCGCGAACACGGCCACGGCCGCATCAATGATGCGATCCCGCTTCTCCAGCCGGTGTTGATCGGTGGTCGGCATGGCTACCATCGTGAGGGCCCAGGTCCGAAGATCGGCCACTGAATGAGGATTCACTCATCTAAGGGAGTGCCCCCCGCTCGGCAACCGTCCCAACTTCTGTGGCAGTCAACACCATCTCGGTGGGGACGCACCAGGATTTCAGCGAGAAGAAAGGAAGGACCGCGATATCTACCCCGGCCTGGGCCAGCTCGGGCAGGTGCTTGGCGTGCCGCGAGGCGTCTACCAGGATGCGGGTGCCAAGATCCGGGTTATCGGCGTACAACGCAGCGATCCCTTTGACGCGGTCCAGGTCGGCAGGGCGGATCCTGTCAAGGTAGTCACCAAGAAAAACCGACACATAGGCCGCGCCAGCCTGGGCAGCCGACAGGGCCTCGTCGGGCCCAAAGCACAAGCCGACGTGTACGTCGATGCCGTCATCGACAAGGACCGCGGTGGCCCGAAGGCCATCGACGGTGCTCGGGACGCACACGACCAGGTGCTCGTTGGTTCGGGCCAGCAGGCGTCCCTCGGCCACCAGCCCCTGCCACTCGGTCGACAGGGTCTGCGCCAGCACCGGGCCCGCCACGATCTGGCAAGTCCGGCGGATGGCGTGCGGGGAATCGGGGCCATCGCCAGCCAGCATGCATGCATGGCTCCACACGCCATCGACCACGCCCCAGGCGCTGGCCTGGCGAAGCTGGTCCAGGCTTGGAGAGTCCAAGAAGAGCTTCATGTTGCGCTGCCGCTGGTCCGACCATGACCGGGCTGTCTCGCGGGCCACCCGCAAGGCGATGCTGCCGACCGGCCGGCATCCCGTGCGCACCGATGGTGGCGGCGCATCCCTCAGGCAGAGACAAGCGACCCCGTGCCGCAGAGACGGCGCGACTTCTTGGGCAGGGATGAGCGCAAAGTCCCGCAGGAGCAGCCCCGGGTGCGGCAGGCGCAAGTGCTGGCCGCGACGGACGCAGCCCTCGACCAGCAGCAGGTCGAGATCGATCACCCGGTCCGCCCAGCGGGCAGCGGGTCGCCGCCCCAGCCGCCGCTCAATCGACTTGCACATCTCCAGGAGCGCTCTGGGACTCCGGCGAGTCGACACCAGCACCGCGGCGTTGAGAAAGAGGGATCGCGCAGCCCCAAGGGGAACACTCTCGTAGACCCTCGAGACATCCAGGCAGCGAACGCCAGGCCACGCCGCCAGACACTGCACGGCCAGGGACAGCGTGGTCCGACGGTCTCCCAGGGACGCGCCAAGCCCGATGATCGCCCGACGCTGAGGGGCCAGACCACCGCTGCTGCCCACGGCGCCGATCATCGCCTTCAACGGAGGGACGTGAGCATCAAGCGTTCATCATTGCGAAGATCTGCCGCCAGGGTGGTCTCGACCTTTTTGCTGCGGACCACGCCATCTGGCGCGATGATCCAGCCCGCCCCCATCGGGTCCTCGGGAAGCTCACCGAGGGCCTGAACCGACTGCAATGGCTCTCCAGACTTGGCTTCCCAGGCAGCCTTTCGGTCCGTCAGACGAGCGGACAGCTCATCGTGAAGCACCCGCTTGTACTTCTTGCTCAACGATGCACGCACGGCGGGTTCATTCTCGGTCTGAAGCTGTCTGCGGAGGTAGGCGAGGGCCGCGCCCCGCTGGCCATGTTCATTCAAGAAACCCGCGGCCGCCGAGCGATACCAAGGGGGTGCACCGGGCCGCTTGGCCGCAACACTCAGCAAGCGAGCGGCCTCGGTCGCATCCTGCCGGTAGAGATAGGCGTTCATCCCAAGAGAGAAGGGAAAGTAGGGATCATCTGGGAAGGCCGCCGCACCGGCCGCAAAGATCTCGTCGCTGCCGTCGATATTGTCGAGGACCCTCATCATGGACCCGCCGTAGAAATACGGTGTTCGCCACGACGGGTCCAGGGCCAGGATGCCGCGGATCATGAGCTGGAGCCAGTGTGATCCGTCGGCCGTGGGGTGATCGGCGATCTCGGCGAAATTCAACGCGACGCGCACCCACAGGAAGTCAGCGACGACGGTTGGCTGTCCCATGGACGCCGCTCGGAGCATGGCGGGATTGGGCATCACTCGCGCCGCGGTACCGGTCACCCCAGCCCGGCGAAGGACATCCACCGCGACCTGCACGCGATGGGCCAGCCCACCCAGTACTCCCGCGAGCAGCAACAGTCCCAGGGTACTTCGAGCGCCATTACTCATGGGGATCGGGAGCCTCCACCTGCGTCGACTGATCTGTAGCCTCGGGTCCGCCCGCCGGCGAATGCAACAGGCGCTGAACCTGGGTCCGAAGCTTCTCGGGCCGGCTGGTAGCGGCCAAGACCCGGGTCCAGGC
>JAADHA010000109.1:8896-10493 GCA_013152105.1 Oligoflexia bacterium
CCGCCCCGAACCACCAGGTCCCGCTCCCGAGGGTCAGCGGACGCACCCTCCAGGGTCAACTCGGCCCGGTCCCAGTGTCCGAGCCAGGCCTGAGACAAGGCCAGGTTGCCCACCAACAGGCCACTCTTCGGACACCCCCGAGACAGGGCCCAGCGCCCGAGCTGCTCGGACATCTCCAACCTCCCCAGCGCCACAGCCGCGTCCCCGATGAAGTCGCAGGCGTCCAGCGCCGGAGGATCCTGGTCGAGGGCGGCCACGAACATGGGCAGCGCAAGTCCAGGGCGCTTCGCCCTCAGCCAGGAACGGCCCAACCCCGCCATCGCATAGGGCGAGGCTGTGTCCTCGACCGCCGCCAGCCACATCGCGTGGTCACTGCGCCAGTCTGGAAGACGGGCACGCAGGATTCCCTGCCAGGGCAACACGGCCAGCGCCAGCACCACCGGAGCGGCACGTCCGGCCGCCCCACAAAGCCAGAGACCCAGGCCGGCAAGCCCCAGGTAGACATAGCGGTCGCCAATCAGGCCCTTGTCGGCGACCGACACCAGGGTCGGCAGCACCGTCAGGGCAAGCCAGGCGAAGCCCACAATGCAGAGGCGCCGGCGGTGTCCTCGGGTCAGCAAGGGTGCCAGCGCCAGCACGCCGACGGTCCCGACCCCCACCAGGGTCCGCCACCGCGGTTCGAGGGAGAGCCACTCCAGGCTGCGGACCGCTGAGAGCGGCCAGGCCACGGACAAGGTCGCGCCATACACCCCCACCACGCGCACCGCCTCGGTCGCCATCAGATGCCAGCCGATCGGCTCGGGCCAGGCCGCCCCCGCGACGCCCGCGACCAGGCGTAGGCCAACGCCCACGGCCAGCCCCAGCAGCAGGGCCAGATAGCGTCGCAGGCGGAAGGAAGTACCAGCCAGCCAGTCCAGGAGCAGCAGCAGGACTGGCAGGACAAGGACCGACTCCTTGGCCATCAGCGCCGCCCAGGCCAGCACCGCCCCCGCGGCCAGACGACCCGTCGAGGCTCTTGCTGGCCACACCGCAAGCAGGGCACCAAGCCCCAGCGCCGCCGCCATGGGGTCATTGCGCGCCGCGATCCAGACCACCGCCTCAGACTGTGCCGGGTGGAGCGCGAAGACCCCGGCCACGACGAGCGCCTGGGACCAGGGCAGCAGGCGCAAGGCCAGGCGATGGAGCACGATGACCGCGGCGAGGTGCCAAGCCAGAGAGTGCAGGTGAAAGCCGAGAGCCCACTGACCAAAGAGCGCGCGGTCCAGCGCCAGGGACAAGAGCACCAGCGGTCGGTAGTAGCCGCTGCCGCTCACCAGACCCGGCGTGCCCTGCCACATATCGACCAAAAAGAAACCAGGGATGTTGGACAGGCTGGCCGTCAGGCTGTTGTGCACCACCAGACCGTCGTCGTCCCAGACAAAGCCCGCCCCCATCACACCCGCGTAGGACGCCATCGTCCACAGCACCAACAGCAGCAGGCCATGGCGCCGCGCCAGTCCCACCCCATGCGAGTACACCGACCTGAGCTGAGCGCTCATTGCGCCACCGGTCCTGGCTGCGTCGCCCCGGCCCGCGTCGCCCCGGCCCGCGTCGCCCC
>JAADHA010000204.1:0-2809 GCA_013152105.1 Oligoflexia bacterium
ACCAACGGTTCGGGCTCTGTGCGGGGACAGGGGCGGGGCTGCATGGCTCGGCGGTGGCCGCTGTGGTGGACCGGGCTCACTATGACTGATTGTCACAGCGGTTGCCTGCCACCTGTGTGTAATGACTCAGTTGACGGCCGCGCGGCGTGCGCTTTCATACGCATCGCGACCGATCGATCGGCCGTCTGAGTTCAACTGATACCCAAGGTTTTCTCGGGCGCTTGTCTAGCCTGCCTGCCAGTACCACGGGGGCGGTCGATCCCGGCCCGATTCATGCATTGGATCAATCCTCGCCGCGCGGTGTTCGCGTGACGATTCTCTCGGAGTCATCATCATGCGCGCGTCCTTCGCACTTCTCTCACTCTTGCTGGTCGCTTGTGAGGGGCCGCAGGGTCCCGATGGGCTGGCTGGTGCCAATGGTGCCGACGGTGCCAATGGTGCTGACGGTGCCACCGGCCCCGCAGGTGCAACCGGCCCTGCAGGCTCCGATGGTTCCAATGGTCACGACGCCGGCTACATCGACCTGGAAGTCAACGGTGTCACGGGTTTCGTGACGGACACCTCTGACACGGCTGTCACCGGCGGCACCATCTACTTTGTGGATGCCTCCGAAGTGGGGGCGCTGGCCGAGACCACCGAAGAGATCGACTCGACCAACGACGAACCTCTCGAAGATGTCATCGCGGCCATGGGCTCCAGTCTGCCCTCGGCAGAGATCGCGGAAGACGGGTCCTACCGCTTGCCCAAGCTCGACGACGGCACCTGGTTCGTGACCTACGTTCCGGCCAGCGACGACCAGGGTCACCTGCCCGGCGGTAGCCTCTGCCGCGAATCCATCGCCACCGCGGACCTGGTGGGTACCCAGCAGGACATCGAAGTCTCGGCCGCTCCGCCGGCAGACGCGACCTATGTCGGCAGCGGTGTCTGCATGGGCTGCCACGGCAAAACCGACTTCGCGCACACCATGCACCGCAACGGCATCTGGAGCCCCTACGAATACGGGCCGCTCCAGGACACGGTCAACCGCCCCGAGCTGTGGGAAGCCTTCGACAACAAGTTCGAGCCAGGCCAGACGGTGTACTTCTACGACTACGACGCCAGTCGTGGCTTCGACAAGTACCAGACCTCTGAGACCAACCCCGGCAGCGGCGTGTCCTTCACTGCGACCGTGAGGATGATCGGCGGCCAGTACGGCATGACCCTGCACAACGTGGCCAACCCCTCCAATCCAGACGAGACCATCCTGGTCGACACGGTCTACGGCGGTGGGCTCCACAAGCAGCGCTACCTGATCCGCATCGCGGGCGCGGGCGGTGACTACCTGGCCGTTGCGCCGCTCCAGTACCAGCACGAAGGCAGCGAGAGCAGCGACTACGAACGGACCCGTCATGTGTGGCGGGACTACCACGGCGACCGTTGGTACGACGAGTCCACCCAGACCCTGACTGTGCCGTCCTTGAGCAAATCTTTCGAGAAGAACTGCGTCTCCTGCCATGCCGCTGGCGTGCAGGTCACGGGCTCGGACGACACGACGTGGACCGCCAACACGATCACCGACCGCGAGGACGGTGACTTCGACTTCAACGGCGATGGCTACGCCGACGAAATGAACGTCGGCTGCGAGAACTGCCACGGCCCCGGCTCCGAGCACTGGGGCTCCACGGGCCAAGGCAAGTACATCGTCACGCCCGCGCTGTTGACGCCCTCTCGCGAGTCCATGATCTGCGGGCAGTGCCACAGCCGGCCCAAGGGTGCCCTGGGGACCGACATGCCGGTGAACGCCGATGGCTGGATGATGCGGGCGGGCACGTCGCGCAATGACTACCTGACCAACTACGCTGTGACGCAGATCGACGGTGATGCGTCCAACTTCTACACCGACCCGGCCGAGCACAGCAAGTCTCACCACCAGCAGTACTCGGACTTCATCCGCTCGCCCATGTACAAGAACGACGCCGAGCTGGTCACGTGCAGTAGTTGCCACGATCCGCACGGCAGCGACAACCCGCGCATGCTGGTTGCTGATCCCGAGGGCAACAGCGAGCTCTGCACGGAATGCCACGAAAGCGTCGCGGCCGATCTCAGTGCCCACATCGACACCAACGTCGGCGCGGGGACCGGCGCCTACATGGGCGGCGTGGCGGGGTGCGTCGACTGCCACATGGTCCAGACGGCCAAGTCCGGCGCTGGCGAGATGGGACTGAACCTGGGTGGGACCCAGTACTGGACGAACGACATCAGCAGCCACCTGTTCGATGTCCCCGAGAAGGAAGATACGGCCACCTACGACATGCCGACTCCGTACATCAACTCCTGCGGCGTGGCCTGCCACTCCAGCCTCTGATCAGCTCTCTTGGACGCCCACGGGTGGTGACGTGGGCGCCCTTGCTGTCGCCGTGGATCTCGGTCTGGGGCGGCAGCGCTCGTTGTGGGCTGGCGATTGGATATGCTGGCCGCCATGCTCCCCTCCGCCTGCCTCCCCACGGTCCTGCTTCTTGGTGACGCCTCGCGGCTGCCCTTCGTCGGGCACCTGCGCCGACGCTTTCCCCGTGATGTCGGCGGGCTCACGGTGGCCGCGCGGATTGGTACGGGTGCGCCAGGTGGGGCGGACCCGGACATGCCGGACCTGGCGACACCCTATCGGGCGGCTCGGGCGCTGGAGCGTACCTTGGTAGATGCCCTGAGCACGGGCGTGAGTGACCGCCACGACCTGCTGCGGTCGTTGTGGGCCGCGGTCGCGTCGGTGCCTGCCTGCGACCTGGGTCGCGCACGGGGGGCCGATCTTACGCTCCTGGCCGTCGCCGCTGAC
>JAADHA010000204.1:2836-11699 GCA_013152105.1 Oligoflexia bacterium
GCGGGTGTCTTTGGGCAGGGACCGGCGGGCCTGGTGTCCTTGGTGCAGGCGGGTCACCCCCTGCTGGCTGCACCGGGACTGCCGCGGACAACGCCCGGTGTGCTGACGCTGGACTCGGTCGCGCTGGACTGGATCATCGGCGTGCCCATGCATGTGGACCAGAGTCTGGAGGGGCGTGGATTGCCGGACATCCTGGTGCGCTGCGGGGTGCGAACATGACCCACCAGCGGCTGGATGCGCTCAGACAAGAGGCCGCCCTTGCTATCGCGGCAGGGACCTCGCCTGGCGAACTGATGCAGCGCCTGGCCAGTCAGGACCCGGTCGCCCTGGCCGAGCTCGTGGTCGGCCCCCGCGCGCCGGCCTCGCCATTGCTGGTCACGGCCGCCCTCGATGTGTTGCCAGCGCTCGAGTCTGCCATTGCACCCAAGGCCCTGTACCAGCGCCTGGTAGCGCTGGCCGTGGAGACGCAGCACGATGTCCTCAGGGCGGCCGCCACGCGCAACCCGCTGGCTCGGTGGCTGGTCCGCCTCTCGGTGACGGTCGAGGGCGATCTGGCCGGCTTGACCCACGCGCTGGTGACGGCGAAGCTGCCAGTGTTTGCGAGGGTGTGTCAGCTCTACGCCGAGGCCGGTCATACGCCCGGCCTGGTCCAGGCGGCGGGCAGACTGGGACGGTGCGAGATCGCCGGGCAGCTCGCCGCGGCGGGGTGCCGCGAGGCCGCGGCGCTCGCGGTGGTCCGCACGCTAGAGCACTCGCCCGAAGCACCCGTGGTCGCATGGGCCGTGGCGGGCTGGGGTCCCGAATCTGATGATCTCTTGACAGCGTGCGTCCGCCACCTTCGCGATGCGCCCACCGCGGCGGCGCTCGCCCCGTGGGTAGAAGGACGGGTGGGGCCGGTGCCCGCCCTGCTGCGCGCTGTCTCACTGGCGCTTCCCCCCCGCCATCCAGACTGATCCCGCTCGCGGCGCTTGTTGACGCCGGGTCGCGGGCTATCCTGCTGGGCAATGTCGCCCTCCGAACCAGCCACAGCCGCAGCGTCGGTGCCTGTCACCGGCCAACCTGAACCTGCAGGGTCCCAAGCCGAACAGCGCTCGGTGGTCTGCCGCCTCTGTGAAGGGCGCTGCGGGCTGGTCGCCGTGATCGAGCACGGCCGACTCGCCAGGGTCCAGGGCGATCCCGATGACCCTGTGTCGCGCGGCTATGTCTGCGACACTGCGCGGGCCAGCCTGGGGGCCCTCACGCACGCCCAGCGCATCACCGCGCCCTTGCGCCGCGACGCATCGGGCCAGTTGGTCGCCGCCACCTGGGATCAGGCATTCGCCGAGCTGGGCCCGCAACTGGCCAAGCTTCGCAGACGCCATGGGGGGCGCGCACTGGGCCTCTACCTGGGGGATCCGGTGCAGCTCTCCAGCCGCGCACTGGCTCGCAGCCTGGCGGTCGGGGTCGCGGCCGGGACGCCCAACATCTTCTCCACCCTCTGCAGCGGGGCCGGACCACGCCTGCAGGTGAGCGAGTGGATGCTGGGCCAGGCCACGCCACTGCTGAGTGATGTGGGGCGTGCGCACTACGTGGCGCTGCTCGGCGACGACCCGACCCGGACGAACTGGGGGCCGATGCAGGCCGGCATGGCGCACGCAGACGAGCTGCTCCACTCCCGTCGGACCAAGGGCACGATGGCGGTCGTGGCGTCTCCGCGGCGCTCGGAATTCGCCGACCGGCTGGACCAGCACCTGGCCATTCGGCCGGGGACCGAGGGCTGGCTGCTGTTGGGTCTGCTCTCCGCTGTTGTCGGTGGTGACTGGATCGACCACCAGCATGTGCGCGACTACACCCTTGGCTATGACGATCTGGTCGCCGCTCTGGCTCCGTTCTCGGTCGAGCGCTGCGCGGACATCTGCGGCGTGGATCCGGCGGCTCTGTCGGGCATCGCCCTGAAGATGTCGCGTGCGGCCATGGCTACGATTCACGCCGGCCCGGGGACCTTCACCAACGCCATGCCGACCCTCAGCGCCTGGGCCTGGCTGGCGCTCCACACCGTCACCGCCAACACCCTGCGCCCGGGCGGAATCTACGCCGGCACCGGGTTGGTGGACCTCCAGCCGGCCCTTCAAGCGGTGCGCAGCGCCGATGCGCCCGAGACTCGCGTCGGTCACCACCGGCTGCTCCTGCTCCAAGCCCCGGGGACGGCGCTGGCGGACGAATGCCTGACCCCGGGACCCGGCCAGCTTCACGCCCTCATCTGCGTCCAGGGTGATCCCCTGCTGGATCTGCCGGCCAGCGGACGGACGCGCGACGCTCTCAAGCAGCTCGATCTGCTGGTCTGCCTGACCGACTGGCGCGGTCCCGCCACAGAACAGGCCGACTGGGTCCTGCCGGTGACCCAGCCCTGGGAACAGCGCGATGTGCAGGTGCTCGAGGGGATGCTGCTGCCTGTCAGCCAGGTCGCGCTGTCCCCCGCCGTCGTGACGGCGCCAGAACAGGTGCGCACGGTCGACGCGATCTTGCGAGAGCTCTACCGCGCGGTTCATCCGGGTCTCCTATGCGGCGTCTTTGGCCTGCACCTCTCGCTCGGTGCCCGGTGGCTGGCAGGAGCGGATCTGGATCCCTGGGAGACCCGCATGCTGGACTGGATGGGCGGCATCGACAGCGATGATCTGGCCCCGGCGCCGCATCGCGTGTTGCGAGGGCAGACCGACCGCGCCCGGTGGGCGGTTGGCCACGCGGACGGACGTATCCGGCTTCTCCCGCCCCAGGTGGCCGATCTGCTGGCCAAGCTGAGCCCCGCCCCGGCGGATCCCCAGCGACCGCTGTGGCTGCGGACCTCGGCCCGAGGACAGCGAGCACCCGACCCACTGCATCGGACTCCAGATGCAGATCCAGGGGTACGCGTCCATCCCGATGTCGGGATCCAGGACGGCGCCCAGGTAGCCGTGGAGACCCGCTACGGACGGATCACCGCGACGGCGCGGCTCGACCCGCGGCTTCGCCCCGATACCGTCGACCTGCCGATGGGCTTCTCGACGGACGCGATGGCCTTGCTGGCCCCGGATGGGCAGGATCCCATCACCGGTACGCCTTGTCTGGACGGCCTGGCATGCCGCCTGCTCCCAGTCTAGGACGCTGCCCATGGCTCCATCCCAGACCCCATCTCCGGTCGCGGTACGCGTCCCCGCCGACTTCCCGGACCTGGCCCAGGCCCTGGCCTCGGGTGCCGCTGAGATCGTGATCGACGGCGTGGTCAGCGGTGGCCTGGAGATCGACCGGCCGGTCTCGATCTCGGGGACTCCTGGCGCCGTTCTTCGGGCCGAGGCGGGCATCTGCCTGGTGCTCTCCGCCGACGTGCTGCTGCGCGATCTCCGCATCGAGAACACCACACAGCACGGCGTAATCGTGCATAGAGGCGCCCCTACCCTGGAACGCTGCGTCTTCGCGGTCGGAGACACCGCGATCGGCTGTGATGGTCAGTCCAGGCCAAGGCTGCATGCGTGCCGGGTCGAGCGCTGCCTGACCGGGCTCTTCGTCACGGAAAAAGCCGCCCCTGTCGTGCAGGACCTGGACATCGTCGCGACCGGTGGCGGCATGCTCTTCGCATCCAATGCCCTGGGCCATCTGGCACAGGTCTCGGTGGTGTCTGGCCAGTTTGCCGCCGTCGAGGTGCGCGACCAGGCGGCTCCGGTCTTCGACGGCCTGGTCGTCCTGACCGCGGAGACCAGCGCGCTCTTCCTCCACGACAGCGCGGCGGCACAGTTTTCGAAGCTCCAGGTCCAGCGCACAGGGGGCGTCGCCATCGAGATCATGGACCGGTCCACGGCGACCCTGCGCTCGGTTCGGATCGAGGGCGCGGCAGGCAGCGGCGTGTTCGTCCATGGCCAGGCCAGGCCGGTCCTCAAGGACATCGAGATCGTGGCGTCCGGGCTGTCGGCGATCGAGGCGGCCGAGAGTGCCGACCCGACCATCGACGGCCTCTCGATCATCGAGCCTCGTGGCAGCGGGCTCTTTCTGCACGATCACAGCCGTGGAACCTGGCTTGACGTGCGGGTCCAGGGGGCTGCGTTGGCCGGGATCGAGGTGGCCGACTTCGCGCGACCCGAGCTGGAGAATGTGGTGCTCTTCGGCGGTCAGCAGTCCGGCCTGTGGGTCCATGGGCAGGCCCAGGCTGAAGTCCTGGGCGCCCAGTTCTCCCACCAGACGCTGGCCGCGATCGAGGTCGCTGAGTCCGGCCGGCTGGTGCTGGAAGACGCCGTGGTTCGCGACACCCGAGGCGTGGGCCTGCGGGTCCTCGGCCACAGCCAGGCGACCCTGGCTCGCGTCGTCGTAGATGACTGCGGCGGTGACGCCCTGGTCGCCAGCGACACGGCCCGCGTGGACTGGACCAAGGGCGCGGTGGACGCCACCATCAGCGCGGCGAATCAAGCCCGGGTGACCCTTCGCGGAGTCCGCCACCAGCGCCTTGCGCCGTCCTCGGCCGCGGTCATCGACAGCGATTGAGGATCAGGGCGAATTCGATCAGTCGGCCGCCACTTCCAGGGCGCTGCTGAGGTCGATCATATCGTCGTCTTCGGTGACATCGTCCAGTTCCACCGTGGTGTCGGTGGGTTCGCCGTCCCAGTGAACGCCGGGCAGGCGCGCGATGGTGTCGAAGGGGCGGGCTTCTACGAGCTGTGAACGGGAGTGGGTGACGACGTCCAGCAGCGCGAGGCCGCCGGACACGCCGTTGCTGCTGCGCCCCAGGCCGACGCTGGGCAGGCGCAGGCTGGCGCCGATGGTGCTGCGGTTGATGTTGAGGGCGCCTGTTCGGAGGCGGTCGGCGATCTCGGGCAACAGTGGATTGTCCAGGCGGGTGAAGATGCTGGTCGCCAGTCGGTAAGAGGACTGGTTGTGAAGGGCGGCGGCTTCCTCCCAGTTCTTCACCTGGTAGACCAACAGGATCGGTCCGGGTGGTTCTTCATCCAGGAAGGGGTGACCGTTGTCCCAGTTGATCCTGTAGATCGCGGGTCGCACGTAGAAGCCGCGGCGCCCAGGCGTGTCGTGGGCGGCCGCGCACAGGGCGACCTGGCCCTTGGCCGTGAGGCGGCGAGCGTAGCGCCGGTAACGGGTCCGCAGGTTCTCGCTGATGACCGGGCCCATGAACACATCGGGTTCAAAGGCGTAGCCGATGGAGATGCGCATGGTGTGGCGCACCAGGCCCTCGACGAAGCGCTGATAGATCCCCTCGGTCACGACCACTCGGCCGGTGCTGTTGTGCCGCTGGCCGGCCGTCAGGAAGGCCCCGACGGTCGTCTCGTAGACGGCCCGGTCCAGCTCGGCGTCGTCGAGGATGATGGCCGTTCCCGTGCCACCCGACTGGATCATCAGGGGAAGCTCGGGCCGGTCGATGGTGAGCTGACGGATGGCCGTGGCGGTGGCATAGGAGCCCGTGAAGAGCAGCGCGTCCAGGCCCGGGTTGGCCGCAAGGCGTTGCCCAACCACGCTGCCGGGACCCTGGACCAGGTTGAAGACCCCCCGCGGCACGCGGCAACGATCCCACAGCTCGGCGATGGCCTGCCCGACGCCCGGCGCAAACTTGCTGGGCTTGAGGACGACCGCGTTGCCAGCCAGGATGGCGGCCGCGCAGTGCGTAGCGGGGACCAGCAGCGGGAAATTGTAGGGCCCCAGGACCCCGACGACCCCGCGAGGCAGGCGGTCGCTGCGTGCGCCGATCTCTTCGATGACCCGAGGGGCCAGGCGGTCGACCCCGTCATCCAGGTAGAGATCGAGTGCCCGAATGGCGGCCAGCACTTCTTGGCGAGATTCCCAGATGGGCTTGCCGACTTCACGAGAGATGAGCGCTGCGGTGTGTTCCTGAAAGCGTGCGAGCTGGTCGCGAAAGCGCTTGACGGCTGCCGCGCGATCACCCAGGGGCACCCGGCGCCAGACCTTGGCCCCCAGGGTCGCGAAATCGACCGCGTCGTCCGCGCTGGACTCGGAGAAGGGAAAGCGGCCAAGGACATCCGAGCGGTCGCCCGGGTTCACGCCGTTGATATACCCATCGACGACTTCCGGCTTCACGAAGGAGCCGTGGACGTAGTCGCCCCGTCGGAGCAGCCTGTCCCGGATATCGTTCACGCGTTCGCCTCGATAGTCATGGGTGAGCCCAGGCATTCGCTGTGGCTGCGGAGAGGGCGACCCAGACTATAGCCCGATCGCCGAGAGTCAGCCCCGGGGACGCGATCGTCGCCGCGATGTCGCGTCGTCCACTGGGCTCGGCGCGTGGCCCCCGGTGGGCGGCGTGGCTATGAGGCGGGCCCTGCGCCACAGCAGCGCCTTGCTGCAACGCCAAAGCCCGAGGTTTCCGGTGCACAAGATCTTCGACTCGATCCTCGATGCGGTGGGAGACACGCCCCTGATTCGCCTGAACAGCGTCACCGCGGGCTTGAAGTGCACGGTCTACGCCAAGGCCGAGTTCCTCAACCCTGGCGGCTCCATCAAGGACCGCATCGCGATGCACATGATCGACCAAGCCGAGAAGCGCGGTGATCTCAAGCCCGGCGGCACGATCATCGAGGGCACCAGCGGCAACACCGGGGCCGGCCTGGCCATGGTCGCGGCCCTGCGCGGCTACAGGACGATCTTTGTCCTGCCCGACAAGCAGTCCGAGGAAAAACGCGCCGCCTTGCGGGCCTGGGGTGCCCGGGTGCTGGTCACGCCGACCAATGTCGAACCCGAGGACCCGCGCAGCTACTACAGCGTAGCGGCGCGCCTGGTGGCCGAGACACCCAACTCCTTCTACGCCAACCAGTACCACAACCCCGACAACCCCGATGCCCACGTCTACAGCACCGGCCCCGAACTCTACAAGCAGCTCGACGGCAAGCTGGACGTGGTGATCGCCGGCCTGGGCACGGGTGGCACGGTCACCGGCATGGGGCGCTACCTGAAGTCCCAGAACGACGCCATCCAGATGGTCGGCGTAGACCCGGTCGGCAGCCTGTACTTCGACTACTTCCACACGGGCCAGCTCACCCAGCCCCACACCTATGTAGTAGAGGGGATTGGCGAGGACTTCCTGCCCACGACCATGGACTTTCAGTACGTCGACGACGTGATTCGGGTCAACGACAAGGAGTGCTTCCTGATGACCCGCCGGCTGGTCCGGGAAGAAGGCTTGTTCTGTGGGGCCAGCAGCGGCGCTGCGGTGGCGGGGGCGCTGAAGTACCTCAAGCGGCACGACCGCGAAGACCTCGTCGCGGTGGTGATCCTGCCCGACGGAGGTAGCCGCTACCTCTCCAAGGTCTTCAACGACAAGTGGATGGAAGAGGGTGGCTACCTGCGGCCCGAGCTGCGGCTGGGCACGGTCGGCGAGCTGCGCGGACCGCGAGACCAGCGAGAGCTGGTACACGTCGCACCCTCGGCCACGATCATCGAGGTCATCGGCACCATGAAGCTGCACAGCATCAGCCAGGTGCCCGTGGTGGCAGACGGAAAGCTGGTCGGCATGCTGTCCGAGAAGCGCTTGCTGGAAAAGGCGCTCGAGGGCAGTCGCGGGGACGTGCAGGTGAGCGATGTGGTCGAGGCCGCCTACACGACCGTGGACGACATCACCGAGATCGCGGTGCTCACCGAGCTGTTCAAGCGCTTCAAGGTGGCCGTCGTCCTGGACGACGCGGGGGCTCCCGTCGACATCATCACTCGCATCGATCTCATCGACTACATCAGCCGCGTGACGACCAGCGGTCAGGGCGGTTCCCAGTGAGCAAGGACCTCAAGACGGGCATCTCGACCCGTGCCATCCACGCCGGTCAGTCGGCGGAACCGGTCACCGGTGCCGTGATGACCCCGGTCTTCCAGACCAGCACCTATGCGCAGCCCCACCCTGGCGCCTGGGCGTGGGAGTACAGCCGCACCCACAACCCGACCCGAACGGCGGTGCAGGACTGCATCGCCAGCCTGGAGGGCGGCAAGCACGGCCTGTGTTTCAGCAGCGGCATGGCGGCCATCGACACCCTGTTGCGCACCCTGAACCCAGGCGATCGGGTGCTCTGCGGCGACGACGTGTACGGCGGCACCTACCGCCTGTTCACCAAGGTCCTGGCGCGGTTCGGCCTGCTCTTTGACTTCGTCGAGATGTCCTCGCCCGACCTGGTCGTGCCGGCTGGCACAGCCCTGGTCTGGTGCGAGTCCCCGACCAACCCGCTGCTCAAGACCACCGACCTGGCCGCTGTCGCTGCAAAGGCCCGCGCGGTCGGCGCCCGCTTCGTCGTCGACAACACCTTCTCGACCCCCGTCTACCAGCGACCGCTGGAGATCGGCGCCACCGCCGTGGTTCACAGCACGACCAAGTACCTCAACGGCCACAGCGACGTGATCGGCGGCGTCATCGTCACCAGCGACGACGCGCTGGCCGAGCAGCTCGCCTTCCTCCAGAACGGCGTCGGTGCGGTGCCCGGTCCCTGGGACAGCTTCCTGACCCTGCGGGGCCTCAAGACCCTGGCCGTTCGGATGGAGCGACACACCGCCAACGCAACGGCAATTGCGGCGTGGCTGCGGGCCCGCGACGACGTGGCCACCGTGCGCTACCCCGGCTTCTCGGGCATGGTCAGCTTCGACCTGCAGGGCGACCTCGACGCCGCCGTGCGCTTTGTGAAAGCGACGCGCGTCTTCACCCTGGCCGAGTCCCTGGGCGGGGTCGAGAGCCTGATCGAGCTGCCAGCCATCATGACCCACGCCAGCGTGCCGCCCGACATCCGGGCCCAGCTCGGAATCGCGGACGGGTTGATCCGCTTGTCCTGTGGCATCGAAGACCTGGCCGACCTCAAGGCTGACCTCGAGATCGCCTTTACGGCGGCGGCGGGCTGAGGGCGGCTTTCACCGATAGGCACGGATA
>JAADHA010000615.1 GCA_013152105.1 Oligoflexia bacterium
CTGCCATGGCTTCCTCTGCCATCATCCTGACCTCCCTCTTGCTCGGCTGCACTGACAAGCCAGGAACCAGCGGCACCACCGACGACACCGGCACCGGCACCGGCAGCACGACCCAGGTCGACGCAGACTTCGACGGCTTCCCCGAGTCCGTGGACTGTGACGACAACAACGCCGCGGTCAATCCCGACGCGACCGAGGTCTGCGACGGCCATGACGATGACTGCGACGGGCTGGTCGACGACGACGACGACAGCCTGGACCCATCGCTGCTGTTGACCTTCTACGTCGACGACGACGACGACGGCTATGGCTTGGACGGCTCGGACCTGCTGGCATGTTACGGTGCGGCCACCGTCGCCGGAGACTGCGACGACACCAACGCGGCGGCCAACCCCGCGGCGACCGAGATCTGCGACGGCTTCGACGATGACTGCGACGGGCTGATCGACGACGCCGACGACAGCCTGGATCTGAGCACCGCCAGCACCTTCTTCTCCGACCTCGACGGCGACGGCTACGGCGACGACACCAGCAAAGTGACCTCCTGTGAAACCACAAAGACCAGCGCCAAGATCGGCGGGGACTGCAACGACGACGACGACAGCATCTTCCCCGGCGCGGACGAGATCTGTGACGGCGTCGACAACGACTGCGACGACACGACGACAGAAGACGGCCTCATCACTGTTGGCGGCGTCAACCTGCCATCGCTGGCCGACGCCCTGGACGCGGCACGGCCCAGCGACCAGATCGTGCTCTGTGCCGGAACCTACACCGGCCCCTTCACCACCACAAAAAGGGCCGACATCCTGGGCCTCGCGGGTGCGGACGCCACGATCCTGACGGCTCGCGGCAGCGCCATCCTGACGGTAGGCGACGACCTGACGGTCAAAGGTCTGACCTTTTCGGGGGGCTCAGGCGACCTCACGGGCGGCATCGACGGCCTCACCAGCGGAGTAGCGGCGACGATCACGGTCAACTCCTGCACCTTCGACAGCAACCGCGGCAGCTACGGCGGCGCCATCCTGTCCTACAACGACGGCACCCTCAATGTGTCGGACAGCACCTTCACCGGCAACCTCGCGACCGTCTCGGGGGGGGCCATCTACCTGCAACAGGGCAGCATCGACGGCAGCACCCTCTCGGGCAACACCGCGGTCTACGGTGGCGCCCTCATGGTGGATGGCGGCACCGTAACTGTCGACGCCGACACGCTGATCTCCACGAACACCGCCACCTTGGACAGCAGCGGGGCGGGCGCCTACGGCGGCGGAGTGATCATCAATGGCGGCACCCTCAACCTGGACCCGGCGACCCAGGTCACCGCCAACGACGCCTACTACGGCGGCGGTGTCATCGTGTACAGCTACGTGGACACGACCACCAGCGCCATCTCCCCCGCGACCCTGACCGGCGGCGAGTTCACGCTGAACACCGTGGTGGCATCTGGAGGCGGGCTGTTGCTCACGGGCCCATACGCCGTCGCCAGCGAGTTCATCGCCAGCGGAAACTCGGCCAGTTGGGGCGGTGGGATCAGCATTGAGAGCACCGGCGCCCAACTCAGCTTCGCCGAGATCACCGACAACATCGCGGCCGAGTACGGGGGCGGCATCATCCTCCCGGCTGGCGCGACCGGTTTGACCCTGACCAGCGTCACGGTCGACGGAAACACCGCGGCCTACGGTGGCGCGGTGGCGGGCGAGGCGACCACGGAATTCACGATGGAGGATTGCCAGGTCACCTCGAACACCGCCGACACCTTCGCGGGGGGCTTCTACCTGGAGTCCTCCACCGCCACGCTGCGCGGTGGATCAGTCTCGGCCAACGTCGCCAGCGACGGCGACGGGGGCGGCGCCTGGCTGAACCAGTCCAGCCTGCGCTCCGTCGACGTGGACTGGGGTGTCGGCGCCTCGGACAACGACCCCAGCGATGTCTACCTGGAAGCCGGCGACACCGGCTCGACGGGCACGGACTACAACTACGGTGCCAGTGGGACCTTCACCTGCGACAGCACCGAGTGCCTCTAGGCTCAGCTCTGGCCAGCGGCGCCCGGGTCCCGCGCCGACATCGCAAAGCAGGCCCGACCGGGCTGACAATATTCGGGCGCGCACAGGTCCTGGTCGGGGCCCCAGGGCTGCGTCGTGTGCAGGCAGGTGAACTGGCTGTCGGAGTGCATCATGGCGGTCTCCAGGTCCTGTGAGGACCGAAACCGACGCCCCATCAAGGCCTTGCACTGAAGGTGGTCACACAGGTGCAGGGTCGAGTCGACGCTCATGGCTTCACCTCGAGCACAGCGGGTGCCCCTGGCGGTGATGGCAAGCCCAGCGGCGTGGCCAGGCCCCCGTCGCGAGCACGCAGCAGGACATCGCCAACTAGACCTGTCATCAGCTTCACCTTGTAGCCGGTCATGGGCAGAGGATTGGCCCCGTCCGCGGCCAGCGCCGCGGCCGCCATCAGGACGTCATCCGTGGGCTCCTGATCCACCAAGGCCGCCTCGACCGCGGGTAGGGCCAAGGGGCGGTTGGCCACCGCGCCCATGGTGACGCGGGCGTCGACGATCTTCTGGCCCTTGCGGTCGAGCCACAGGCGGGCCAGCACCTCGACCAGGGGCCACTCGGCCCGCGAGCGAGCGGTCGCCCGGTGGTAGGCCGCGCGCTCGCCAGGTTCCGAGAGGGGTACGTGGACGGCGATCACGAGCTGGTCGGGCCGCAGCGCGTGCGTCTGCCGCGGATCGCTGCCGTCGCCGAGCAGGCCGGGGATGTCCAGCAGGCTGCCATCACTCAGCTCGACCTGGGCGTCGTAGGCCAAGAGGGCCATGGCCATGGTCGAGGGATGGGGAGCCGCGCAGGGGCCAAGGTCGATGGCGGAGTGAAACAGGTGATCGCCCACCCGCGCCAGGCACATCGGGCCCCCCTTCTTGGCGCAGAGCAGGCGAGGATTGCGGAAGTACCAGCAGCGAACTTCCTGGAGCAGGCTGCCCGCCAGGGTCGCGCGCCGACAGATCTGGGGGGTGGCCAGGCCAGCGGCGGCCATGGCGATACCCGGGAAGCCATCGACCACCCGGGCGTCCGACGCGACATCCGCCAGGCTGATAGCCGCGCCCAGGTGCAGACCGGCGTCATCGACTTCGAAGCGGTCGAGCCCGGCGGTGTCTCGCAGGCCCACCAGGTCCCCTGTGCTGAGGAGAAGCTGCCGGCGCTGCTGAAGATCGGTCCCACCGGCTCGAAAGGAGGATCCAGGGCTTCCGGCGGCGGCGCGGGCCGCGGCATCAGCGGTCTTGGGAAAGGTGATCATGCCAAGCCCTCCAGGAGCCGGTCCGGCCGCAGGGGCAAGGCCGTCGGCCGCCAGCCCGTCGCATCCTTGACCGCGTTTGCGATGCTGGCCGCGGTCGGGAGGGTGCAGACCTCGCCGACGCCGATCCCTCCGCCCAGCACACCGTCGAGGGGCTGGTCGTCGAACTTCACCGTGATCTGCGGGATGTCGCCGATGCCCGCGATCCGGTAATCGTCCATGTTTCGGGTCAAGAGCTGGCCCGTGGTCGGGTCCATGCGGCGCTCTTCGTAGAGGGCGTAGCCGATACCCTGGACCACCGCGCCCTGGACCTGGCTTCGAGCCAGGATCGGGGCGTGCATGCGGCCAGCCGCCACGCCAATCCAGACGCCCTGGACTTCGGTCCGTCCCAGCCAGGTGTCGACCTGGACCTGGGTGAGCTGCACCGCGGCGGCCAGGGTCTTTCCAATCTTCAGGCCCTCTACGCCAAAGGGCAGGAAGTAGCCGCCGGGATCGCGCTTGCGCTTGCCGATCACGCGCAGCGGGCCCGTCGCCGCCAGGGCATCCCGCCAAGCGGTGACGGCGCCACCATGGGCCACCCCGCCCCCGACCGCTTCGGCATCGGCCCAGCCCAGCTCGTCCCGACAGACCGCCAGCAGTTCTTGCACCAGTTGCTCGGCGGCCTGGGCCGCGGCCGGCCCCGCGCTGAGGGTCGTGCAACTGCCTACGGACGCCACACCACCCGGGTCCGCGCTGTCGCCGACCCGCACCGTCACGTCGTGGGGACGGATCCCCATCACGCGAGCCACGTTCTCGGCCAGGACCGTGCGCGCCCCCTGCCCCATGTCCTGGACCGCGCTGCTGACCAGGATGCGGTCCGAGTCCGCGTCGATCTGCACGACCGCGCCCGGGTTCTCGAAGGTGAACCAGTTGGCGATGGCGACACCCACACCCTGACGGAAACGCCCCTGGCGAGGCAGGCCGGCGCGGTCCCGCCAGACGGGCTGGGACTCGATCCAGTCGTAGAGCCGCAGCCGACCCGGGTGCTGATCCCAGGCCCGCCGCAACGTGATGGGATCCTGGCCCAGCTTGGTGGAGAGCTCGTCGATGACCTGCTCCAGAGCGAAGATCTGGGTGGGTCCACCCGGCCCACGGAAGGGCTTGCCAGGGGGCGTATTGGTCACGACATCGTAGTCGTCGAGTTGCTTGTAGTCGCTCTTGTAGAGCAGCCGCGCGACCATGCCCGAGACCTGACCGACCGCGACCCCGCTGTTGGTCCACGAGATGCCCCGCAAGGCGTCCAGCCCGCCCTGCGGCGTGTGGGCGACCTGGGTCGTGATGCGCTGAGCAGGCCGATAGCCCCCGACCGCGAGCTCTTCGGCCCGGTCCCAGACGACCCGCACCGGGGCCCCCGCGGCCTTGCTCAGCTCGACCGCCACCAGGGTCTCGGTCGACATCGTGGCCTTGGCACCAAAGGCACCGCCGGTGTGCGGACTGTGGACCCGGACATCCTGCCTGCGCAGCTTCCACCGCTTCGCGACTTCTTCCGCGGCATCGCTCACCGCCTGGGTGGAGACCCACAACTCCACCGTCGGGCGCGGGATCTGACCCCGCTCTGTGCCCTCCGCGGCGGACTTGTACCAGGCCACCGCGGCGTGGGGCTCCAAGGCCGTGTGGATCTGGGCCTGGGTCTGCACGGTCAGGGCCGCCACCCGCCCCTGGGCCAGTGCTGCGTCCACCCGCTTGCCCGCCGCCTTGGGCTTGCCAAGGATCCCCGAGCTGAAGGGTCCGCGCACATTGCCCGACCACTTCGCCTTCAAGACACGCGACCCTGATGCGCTGGGGGCGGCCTTGGGGCGGTCCCAGATCACCGGCGCGGCAGGGGCCTGTGCGTCGTCCAGGTTCAGCACATGGGGGCGCGGCGTGTAGTCGCTCACCATGGCCGCCACCGCCTGTCGAGCGGCCGCTTCGTCCACGGCCGCGACCGCCGCGATTGCCTGGTCGGCGTAGCGCACGACGGCACCATCCGGCACCAGGCGGATCACGGCCTTCACACCGGGGAGGGCTTGCGCGGGCCCCAGGTCCAGGCTGTTCAGCACGGCGTGACCGTGAGGCGAGCGGAGGACGGCCCCGTAGAGCATGCCTTCAAGCTGCACATCGACGGTGTAGACCGCTGCCCCGGTGACCTTCTGACGCGCTTCGAGCCGCGGCGGGATCGGGTCAGCGTGGTCGAAGTCTCCGCGACAGGCGGCCTGCACCGCGGCGTAGATCTGGGGGTAGGCACCACAGCGGCAGAGGTGCCCGGCCAGGGCGTCAGCGATCACGTCAGCACCGGGCTCATCGGTGCCGTGAACGCGCCGCCACTCGTCGTGGAAGGCCGAGGCCTGGACCACGAAGCCGGGGGTACAGAAGCCGCACTGCAGCGCGTCCTCTGCCATGAAGGCGCGCTGAACGGGGTGCAGCGGACCCTTGGCCGACAGGCCCTCGACCGTCGTGATCTGCCGCCCCTCGACCGCGGTCGTGGGGAGCAGGCAGGAGCAGGTCGGTTCTCCATCCAGGTGGACGGTGCAGGCCCCACAGGTGCCCGAGCCGCAGGAGCGCTTGGTCCCCGTCAGACCCAGGCGGCGGCGCAGGGACTCGACCACCGGTTCGTCCGGCGTCACGGTGAGCGCCACGTTCTTGCCATTGACCGTCGTCTGGACCACAACCAGCTCGCGCTGTGGACCGATGGCGGCGGCCGGGTCCACAACGCCAGCCGCCAGGGCTGAGCGACCCGGTGTGCTGGACGCAGCGGCGATGCCGGCGGTCGTCACGAGCGAGCCGTGGAGGAAACCTCGGCGGGTGACCTTCTTCATGCCCTCTCCCGGTCGGCTGGCGCGCGCGACTCGAACTCTCTGGGCCCCAGCGGGACGGCCGGACATTAGGAGAGGCTCGGACCGGGTGCAAGTCTCACCCACATCAACCCGCCTGGCGAGTCCGGGCTGCACCAGGCAGGAGACCCAGGGTGGCAGCACAGCAGCCCGACAGAGGCCACCACCAGGACGACACCTGCGCCTGGCGGGACTGGCCGGCACAGCGGCGTCCCGGTCGCGCGATCATCGCCGCGGTGCTGGTGCTGGCGGCGGTCGCTGCCACCGCCCAGGTCTCTACTTGGATGGCCCTGGTCGGCGCGATCCTGCTGATGGGAGCGGTCGCCGAGGGCCTGATCCCCGCCCACTACCGCGTGGACGCCCAGGGCGTCACCGTGAGCCGGGCCCTGCGACGCTGGCACCTGGGCTGGGACCAGATCGCGCGCGTGCGTCCCCACCCCGATGGACTCCTGGTCTGCGCTCATGGGGCCAGACCGTGGTTGGCGCGACGACACGATCTGGTCCTGCACGCGCCACCCTCCGCGGTGCAGCACCTCGCGGCGCGCTACTCAACGACGTCCACGTCCACGGCCACGTCCACGTCTACGAAAAAGCGAAGGGAGCCCCCGTCCTGAAGCCCACGCCAGCCCAGCAGTCGGCAATCGACCGCGTGGCGCGCTTCGTGGTGCGCTTCGGAATGACCGTGCCCGCCATCCTCGCCATCGAGGGGATGCGCCCCCTGTCCTTTGTCGGCAGCCAGTTCATGCACGTCCTGACCCCCTCCATCGCCGCGTTCCTGTCGCCAGCCGACTGGGCAGCCCTGGCCACCTTGCTCGAAGATCGCGAGGGGCTCGACATCCTGCTGCGCCACATCGAGACCATCGACGCCTACATGCAAGAGCACGGAGAGCTGCCTCCCAGGGAACCCCCAACAGAAGTCCCCCCTTCAAACCACACGCCCTTGACGTAGACTGCCCGCATCCTCTCCCCCCCGGCAGGCTCCCGATGGCTGACGCCCCCAAGGTCGACCCGTCCAACCTGCGCTCCGTATTGGCCACCGACTGTGGCAGCACGACGACCAAGGCCATCCTCATCGAGAAGGTCGACGGCGCCTGGCGCCAGACCTGGCGCGGCGAGGCCCCCACCACCGTTGAAGCGCCCTTCGAAGACGTCACCCGGGGTGTCCTCAACGCCGCGCAGGAGATCGCCGAGTTGTCGGGCCGGGCCCTGGTTTGGGAAGCGGACAAGGATGGTAAGGGCAGCGGTGGCCGCAGCGGCATCATCACGCCCCAGCGCTCACCGACCGAAGGCGTCGACATCTACATCTCGACCAGCAGCGCGGGCGGTGGCCTGCAACTGGTGGTCGGCGGGGTCGTGCGCTCCATGACCGCCGAGTCGGCCCAACGCGCCGCCCTGGGCGCGGGCGCCATCGTCATGGACGCCTTCGCCACAAATGACAAGCGCCGGCCCCACGAACAGATCGAGCGCGTACGCCAGCTTCGCCCCGACATGATCCTGCTGGCCGGCGGGATCGACGGCGGCACCCGCAAGCACGTCGTCGCCCTGGCCGAGATGCTGGCCGCGGCACGCCCCCGCACCCGCCTGGGCGGCGGTTTCAACCTGCCCATCATCTACGCCGGCAACCAGCAAGTGGCCGACGATATCCGAGAGATCCTGGGCCCGATCAGCGACCTGCAGGTGGTCCCCAACGTCCGCCCGGTGATGGAGCACGAAAACCTGGGGCCCGCCCGCGACAAGATCCACGACCTGTTCATGGAACACGTCATGGCCCAGGCCCCCGGCTACAGCAAGCTGATGGAGTGGTCGGATGCACCGATCATGCCGACCCCGGGAGCGGTCGGTCTGATCATGCAGACCATCGCCCGCCAGCGCGATATCAACGTGCTGGGTGTGGACATCGGCGGCGCCACCACCGATGTCTTCAGCGTCTTCGACGGGACCTTCAACCGCACCGTCAGCGCCAACCTGGGCATGTCCTACAGCGTGTCCAATGTCCTCGCCGAGGCCGGCCTCAGCAATATCCTGCGCTGGGTCCCCTTCGACATCGACGAGAAGGAACTGCGCAACCGGATCGGCAACAAGATGATCCGGCCGACCACCATCCCCCAGACCTTGCAGGAACTCAAGATCGAGCAGGCCATCGCCCGAGAAGCCCTCCGCCTGGCCTTCATCCAGCACAAGGAATTCGCCGTCGCCCTCAAGGGTGTGCAGCAGGAACGCACCATCGCCGACGCCTTCCGTCAGGTGGGCCAGCAGACCCTGGTCCAGATGATGGACCTCGACCTCATCGTCGGCAGCGGCGGCGTCCTGTCCCACGCCCCGCGGCGGGTACAGTCGATGCGCATGATGATCGACGCCTGGGCCCCCGAAGGAATCACCGAGATGGCCGTCGACAGCATCTTCATGATGCCTCACCTCGGCGTGCTCTCGTCCATCCACGAACAAGCCGCGACCGAAGTCTTCGAGAAAGACTGCCTGGTCTGGCTGGGCACCTGCGTGGCCCCGATCGGACCCATGGCTCCCAGCAAGCCCGCCCTGCGGGTGCAGGCCCGCCTACCCGATGGACAGGTGGTCGATGATCGCCTGACACAGGGAGATCTCAAGCTGTACCCCTTGACTCGCGACGACCAGATCGAGCTCACCCTCACCCCGCTCCAGCGCAGCCTGGACCTCGGCGAAGGACCCGGCAAGGTCCGCATCAGCAAGGTCCGCGGCGGTGTGGTCGGCCTGGTGATCGACCTGCGCGGCCGCCCCATTGTCCTGCCACAAGACCCGGTGCAGCGCGTGCCACTACTCCAGCGCTGGGTCAGCGCGGTTGGCGAATACGGCGAGGGCGGCCACAGCCGCTGGGCCGGCGAGGTGTCCTGATGGCGGCTGTCTTCACCCCCGGCCTCAAGGTCGCCGAGCACACCATCCTGCTCAAGGA
>JAADHA010000435.1 GCA_013152105.1 Oligoflexia bacterium
TCGAGGCCGCGTTGAAAGACCAGCCGTCCACCCTCTTGGACGACGGCGAGCAGCGACTGCGGTGCGGTGAAGGCGCCGGCTGTCTTGCTGTAGAGCATGGCCGAGGCCGCCATGAACACATTGCGCCCCGTCTCACTATCCGGCGCGCCACCGGGCCAGCGGAAGCGGTCCTGATCCCAGGGCTGGCGAGCGTCGGCGTTGGCGCGGATCCACGCCACAGCTTTTTGGGCCAGATCGTCGGCGTCGTCGGCCAGTTCGTCGACCAGGCCCTTTTTCAGGGCAGCCGAGGGCCGCAGCAGGCGCCCCTGGAGCATCAACTCCAGCGCGGGCTGGATGCCCACCAGGCGCGGCAGGCGCTGGGTTCCACCGCCGCCGGGGATCACGCCCAGGCTGACCTCGGGCAGGCCGAGTTGGATGCGCCCATCGGACAGGGCGATGCGGTGGTGACAGGCCAGGGCCAGCTCATAGCCGCCCCCCAGAGCCGAACCGGTCAAGGCCGCGACCACCGGCAGGCCACAGGTCTCCAGCCGGCGAAAGCCCGCGTGAAGGCGCTGGACCAGGGCGTAGAGGACCGCGGGATCGCGCTCGGCGTAGACGAAGGGCAGGTCCGCTCCCGCGCAGAAATCGCGGTGCGCCGACCCGACGATGATGCCCACCAGATCCTTGGGGCCGCCCTGAGCCGAGCCCTGAGCCGAGGATCTGCGGGCATCCGGATCGCCAAGCAGGAACTGGAGCGCGGCCTCGAGATCTCGGCCAAAGGCTGCGTTGATCACGTTCACCCGACCGGGCATGGCCAGCAGCAGGGTGGCGACGCCATTGTCGATGAAGACCCGGCAGGACTCGCTCTGGAAGGCCGGAATGGCGTCGGTATCTGTTTGGTTGGTAGTTGTCATATCACACCCGTTCGATGATGGTTGCGATGCCCATGCCGCCGCCGACGCAGAGCGTGACCAGGCCCGTGCTGAGATCCCGCGCCTCGAGCTCATCCAAGACAGTGCCCACCAGCATCGCACCGGTCGCGCCGAGTGGATGCCCCATGGCGATGGCGCCACCGTTTACGTTCACTCGGTCGTGGTCGACGCCCAGGTCTTCCATCCACATCAGGGGGACGACGGCGAAGGCTTCGTTGACCTCGATCAGATCGATGTCGCCGATCTCCATCCCCGCCCGCTTCAGCGCCCGCCGGGTCGCCGGGACGGGCCCGGTGAGCATGATGATGGGCTCTTCGCCGCAGACCGCCGTGGCACGAATCCGGGCGCGAGGCTCCAGGCCCAGCTCGCGTCCCCGCGCTTCGCTGCCCACCAGGAGCACCGCGGCGCCATCCACGATCCCGGAGCTGTTGCCGGCGGTGTGGATATGGTTGATCCTGTCGACCTGCGGATAGCGTGGGCGAACCAGGGCATCGAGCTTGAATTGCCTGCCCATGGTCTCGAAGCTGGCCGGCAGCGCCCCGAGCTTGTCCATGGTCGTGTCTGGACGCGGGAATTCGTCCGTTCCCAGGATCACCTGGCCGTTCTGATCGAGGACCGGCACCAGCCCGCGATCAAAGGCCCCACTGGCCTGAGCCGCCGCGGTTCGGCGCTGGCTGTCGAGGGCGAAGGCATCGATGTCCTGGCGAGAGAGGCCCCGCATCGTGGCGATGAGGTCGGCGGAGATGCCCTGGGGCACGCTGCCGACGCTGAACTGGGTCCGCACATCCCAGATGGCGCCACCGTCGCTGCCCATCTTGACGCGGGACATGCTCTCGACGCCGCCAGCGACGACCAGATCGTGCATCCCCGACATGACCCAAGCGGCCGCGCTGTTGATGGCCTGCAGGCCCGAGGCGCAGAAGCGGTTGATGGTCATGCCCGGGGCGTCGAAGTCCCAGCCGGCCTGGAGTGCAGCGAAGCGCGCGATGCAGGCACCTTGTTCGCCGGTCTCGGTCACGCAGCCCACGATCACATCGTCGACCAGCCGGGTCGGCAGGTCGTGGCGTCGCTGAAGCGTCCGCAGGAGCTGGGCGAGCAGGTCGACGGGCCGCACGCTGTACAGCGATCCGCTGGTCTTCCCACGACCACGAGGTGTGCGCATGGCGTCGAAGATATAGGCGTCGGGCATGAGGGGACCCCGGGTGGAGGTGGTGCAGATCCCGTAGCATGCTCAACGAGCGATTGCTCCATGGTCACGCCGCTTCTGGCCTGATACCTGCCCCCATGAACACACGCACCCTGCCCGGAACCGACCTGGAACTCTCCGTCGTCGGGATGGGCTGCTGGACCATCGGCGGCCAGTACTGGGGCCAGGTCGACGACACCGACAGCATCCGGGCCGTCCGCGCGGCCGTCGAGCACGGCATCACCTGGTTCGACACCGCCCCCCTCTATGGCGACGGTCACGCCGACACTGTCCTGGCCCGCGCCCTGGGCAGCCACATCCACCACGTGACGATCGCGACCAAGGTCGGCGTTCGGACCGACGGAGTCGGGCCCAAGGGCCACGACGGTCACGCCCACAGCGACCTGCGTCCCGAGCACATCCTGGCGGACTGCGAGGCCAGCCTGCGGCGTCTCAAGGAGCCCATCGATCTGCTCCAGGTCCACTGGCCATGCGAATGGGGCACCCCGCTGTCCGACACCCTGGGCACCTTGAAGGACCTCCAGGATCGGGGCTGGATCCGTCACTTCGGCTTGTGCAATTACGACGCCCCAGCCGTCCGCCAGGCCCGCGCTGTGTCGCATCTTGCCAGCCTGCAGACCCCCTACAGCTTGCTGCGTCGCGAGTTCGAGGCCGAGCTGCGTGCAGCCTGTGGGCCCCTCCCCGGAAGCGCCGGAGACGCCCTGGCTGTGCTGGCCTACGAACCCCTCTGCCGTGGGCTGCTGACCGGCAAATACCGGTCCCCTCCCCGCTTCGGCGACGACGATATGCGTGGCTGGGACCCACGCTTTGCTGGCGCGCCATTCCGGCATGCCAGCGCCGTGGCTCAGGATCTGGTGGCCATCGGTCGCAAGCTTGGGGTCTCGGCCAGCGCCGTGGCCCTGGGTTGGGTCGCCAGCCGCCCTGGCATCACCGCCGTGATCGCCGGGGCTCGGACCGCCGACCAGGTCCGGCAGAACGCTCGCGCGCAGGCGCTGTTGGATCGCGCCCGGATCTGGGACGTGGTGGAACGAGCGATGGTCCGGCACGGGGCACCGCCTCGCTGAGCTTGAAGGTCGACTTCAGGCGGGGTGGCCTGGTGCCGCCGGTTTGGCACTCGCCAGATCACGCGATACCGTGGACGCAGGGCATTTCAGTCCCCTGTCATCGCGATGTTCTCCCCAGAAACCTCTGCGAAGTCCCGGGATCGATCCAAAGCTCTCAGGAGAATCGTGGCCGACCAGGACAAGACCGACATCGAGCGCCAGCTCAAGGCCATCGTCGACACCGTCGTCGACGGCATCATCACCATTGACGGGGCGGGCCGGGTCCACACCTTCAACCCGGCCGCCGAGCGCATCTTTGGCTACCGCGCGGCCGAGGTGATCGGCCAGAACATCTCTATGCTGATGCCCGAACCGGACCGCAGCCAGCACGACGGCTACCTCGAAACCTACCTGCGCACCGGCCAGCACAAGATCATCGGCAGCAGCCGCGAATTGGTCGCCCTTCGAAAGGACGGCACCAGCGTCCCGATCGACCTCTCGGTCACCGAGATGCAGGTCGGGGGCCAGCCCATGTTCACCGGGGTCACGCGGGACATCACCGACCGCTTGCGCGACCGCTCCACGCTCGAAAACCAGGTGCGCGCGATCAACGCCGCGCAGGCGGTGATCGAGTTTGAACTGGACGGGACAATTATTGACGCCAACGACCGCTTCCTGGCCCTGGTCGGGTGCGGCCGGGATGAACTGATCGGCCGCCACCAGCGGATCTTCCTCCCGCCCGGTATCGCCGAGAGCCAAGAATACACCCGGTTGTGGCAAGCACTGGCCCGGGGAGAATTCCAGACCGGAGAATACGAGCGGCGCGCGATGGACGGCCGCACCCTGTGGATGCAGGCCACCTATACACCCATCCTGGGGCTCGACGGGCAGCCCGAACGCGTGATGAAGTTCGTGACCGACATCACCGCCCGCAAGCTGGCCCAGACCGCCCTGGCACAACAACACCAGGAACTGGAAGCATCGGCCCGGATCGACCGGATCAGCGCACGTGTGATGGCTGCCATCAACCACGCCGACAACACAGCAAGGCCCGGCGCCGACATGCTGCGCGTGCTGGCGGAAGAAGCCGGCTACCGCCCCCTCGCCCTGTACGAACACGACGACTGGCAGGCGGCGCTGGGGCTCTCCGCTTCCATCGGGCTGAGACCCGGCCCACAGCAGAACTCCTTCAAGACGGGCCAGGGACTGGTCGGCGAAGCCGCCGCAGCGCGCAAACCCACCTTCATCGACGCGCCCCTGGACTCGCCCTTCTCGCTGGACACCGGGGTCGGCATCCTGGGCGCGGCCACGCTCTTCGCCTTGCCCCTGGTCCACCGCGAGAAGCTGGTCGGCGTCATCGCCGGGGCCGCCCAGTCCAGGCTCTCGGCCCGAGAGCGGTCCTGGTTGAGCCAAGTGGCCGATCAGGTCGCGGTCGGCCTGTACTCCCTCCACCAGTACAAGGCCCTGCAAGAGCTGGCCACTCAGCTCAACCAGCGGTCGCGACGGATCGAAGCCCAGAACCGGGACCTCGCCCGCGCCAGCCAGCTCAAGTCCGCGTTCCTGGCCAGCATGTCGCATGAACTCCGCACGCCCCTCAACGCCATCATCGGCTTCTCCGAGGTGCTCAAGGACGGGCTCTTGGGTCCGCTAGAGCCCGACCAACTCGACTACATCGGCGAGATTTTCCAGAGCGGCCACCACCTGCTGGCGTTGATCAACGACATCCTGGACCTCAGCAAGATCGAGGCCGGCAAGATGGAGCTGGACCTCCAGACAGTCGACCTCCCCTCGGCCGTGAACAACGCCTTGACCGTGATGAAAGAGCGCGCCGATCGCGGCGGGATCACGATGTCCCAGTCCATCGCCCCAGGCTTGGCCAGCATCACCGCCGACGACCGAAAGCTCCACCAGATCCTCCTCAACCTGCTGTCGAACGCCGTGAAATTCACCCCGCGGGGGGGCACGGTCCACGTCGAGATCACCGGTGACCAGGCCGAGATCGAGCTGTCCGTGGTGGACTCGGGGATCGGCATCGCCAAGGCCGACCTGCCGCGCCTCTTCCGCGCCTTCGAACAGCTCGACGCGGGCATCGCCCGCAAGTACGAAGGGACTGGGCTCGGCCTGGCCATGATCAAGCGTCTGGCCGAGCTGCACGGGGGCACGGTGGGTGTGCAGAGCGAGGTCGGCAAGGGCAGCCGCTTCTGGGTGCGCCTGCCCAGGCAAGCGCCTGGATCGAGGCCATCCACCCAGTCCGACCAGACGCTGGATCCGTCAGCCGAAGCGGCCGGCCCAGACACGCCACGGGTCCTGGCCATCGACGACGACCCGGCCGCGCTTGACCTGGCGCGCCAGTGGCTCAGCCGCGAAGGCTACGCCGTCGACACCGTGACCGATTGTGACGCGGCCTGGAAGGCGCTTGCACAGTGCGTACCGGATGTCATCCTGCTCGACATCCTCTTCGCCCAGGAAGCAAAGGGCTGGGATCTGCTTGAAAAGCTAAAGGCTGACACTGATTTCGCCACAATCCCGGTGATCATTGTGAGCATCGTCGCGGCGCTGGATCGGGGCCTGGCCCTGGGTGCCGTGTCGGTGCTGCAAAAGCCGGTCGCCGGGGCCGAGTTGCTCCGCGCGGTTGAGTCCCTCGACCTGCATGCCACCCCCTCCGACAACCAGGTGCGGATCCTGGTGGTCGATGACGATCCGCGTGCGGCCAACCAGGTCGCGACGCGGCTCGAAGCGGCGGGCATGCTCGTCACCCAAGCCTACGGGGGGGCGGACGCCCTGGTCGCCGCGGCGGGCGGAGAATTCTCAGCGGTTATTCTGGACCTCATGATGCCAGACATCTCCGGCTTCGAGGTCCTGCAGACCCTGCGCGCCAGGCCAGCGACGGCTGCACTTCCGGTCATCATCCTCACCGCCAAGCTGCTCGATCTCTCTGAGCGCGCGGAGCTGGAGCAGCAGGTCGCCCAGGTGCTCTCCAAGGGCGACTGGGACGACCGCCAGTTCCTACGCACCGTCCATGGCGCCATCCGTTCGGCCGGCCAGGACCGCCGTCCGACGCCACACGCCCGCCAGGGGCGCCCCCGGGTGCTGGTCGTCGACGACGACCTGAAGGCCGTCCAGGTCGTCAGCTCCTACTTCGCGGACCAACCGCTCGACATCGCCTGCGCCCATGGCGGAATGGACGCGCTGGCCGCGATTCGAGCGCGGCGGCCCGATCTGGTCATCCTGGATCTGCTGATGCCGCAGATGAGCGGCTTCGATGTCCTGTCCGCCCTGCGGACCGACCCCGACACGGTCGACCTGCCGGTCGTCATCCTGAGCGCCAAGCCGCTGACAAGCGCCGACCGCCAAGCGCTGGCTCGCAAGGTCCAGGCGGTCTTCAACAAGGGGACCACCAGCCGACTCACCCTGCTCGACCACGTCTGGAAGCTGCTGGACAGCGGTGGCCGGGCAGGTGCCAACGCCAGCGCCAGCGATGCCGACGCCAACACCGACACCGACGGAGAACGCAGGTGAAACAGGTCCTGCTCATCGAGGACAACGCCAGCAATCGCAAGCTGCTGGGGGACCTGTTGCGTCACGCGGGGCACCAGGTCCACCTGGCCGAGTCGGCGGACGCCGGCATCGAGTTGGCCCTGGCCCAGCGCTTCGACCTGGTCGTCATGGACATCCAGCTCCCCGGCATGGACGGCCTGACCGCGACCCGCCTGCTGCGGGCCAACCCGCTCACCCAGGCGCTTCCCGTCCTGGCCGTGACGGCACACGCGATGCGCGGCGACCGGCAACGCATCCTGGACGCGGGCTGCGACGGCTATGTCGCCAAGCCCATCGCCTACAAGACCTTTCTCGCCGAGGTCGGCCGTCTGATCGAAGCCCCGACAACCACCCATAAATCGACGCATTGAGCCGATTGATGAGGATACCGTGATGGATTCCACACCGCCACCAGGTCCCGCGAGCCCGCCTGACGACACCCGCTCGCGGGTCCTGATCGTCGACGATGAACCGGCCAACTGCAAGCTGCTCGCAAATGTGATGAAGCGTGAGGGACACGACACGCTGATCGCCACCGGAGGCCAACAGGCGCTCGACATCCTCGACAGCGAGCCGGTCGATCTGGTGCTCCTCGACCTGATGATGCCCGAGGTCGATGGCATGGCGGTGCTCATGCAGCTTCGGATGAAGGACCGGCTGCCGTCCCTGCCGGTCGTCATCGTTACCGCCCACCACGACCGGGGGATCCGCCTGCAGGCACTGCGGGCCGGTGCGATCGACTTCCTGAGCAAGCCCATCGACGCCATGGAGGTGGCCTGCCGGGTACGCAGCCTCACCGAACTGAAGCGACTGCGTGACCGTGCTGTGGCCGGCTTGAAGGGCAAGCTCCGCGAGTCCAATCACCTGCAGAGCCTGCACTTCGCCCAGTCGCCGGTGGCGAAGATCGTCTGGGACCGGGACTTTCGGGTGCTGGCGTGGAACCCGGCCGCCCAGGCGCTCTTCGGCTACACACAAGAACAGGCCCTTCACCAGCACGGGGCCTTCCTGTTGCCCACGGAAGACCCCTGCGACTTCGACGCCATCTGGCAAGAGATGCTGGCGGGTGAACAGCACGAGACGGTCCACGCCAACGTCACCCAGGACCAACAGACTGTCCTGTGCGAGTGGCACAATGCACCGCTCACCTCGGCGGACGGCGTGGTGCTGGGCGTCTCCTCGGTCGTCATCGACATCACCGAGCGCCGTCGGCTGCAAGAGACCCTGGTCCAAGCCCAGAAGATGGAGGCCATCGGTCAGCTTGCGGGGGGCATCGCGCACGACTTCAACAATATCCTCTCGGTGATCCTGTCCTACGGGCAGTTCATCCAGCAGTCCCTCCCCGAAGGCGACGCGCGGCGAGAAGACATCGACGAGGTGCTCAAGGCCGGGCATCGAGCGGCCAAGCTCACCGGGCAGCTCCTGTCCTTCTCGCGACAACAACCCAGGGCCAAGGTCGCCACCAACATCAACGACAGCCTGGTCCAGATCCACAACCTGTTGAGCCGGACGCTGGGCGCGCACATCGACTTACGGGTCACGCCGGCCGCTTGCCCCGCGATCGTCAGCCTCGACCCGGTGCAATTTGACCAGATCATCCTGAACCTGGCCGTCAACGCACGGGACGCGATGCCGGACGGAGGACAGCTCAGCATCGCCCTGGACTGTCCACGACCGCTCAGTGATGATGACAAGGCCCCGGCCTGGGTCCGCCTCACGGTGAGCGACACCGGGGTCGGAATGGACCCCCAGACCCAGCGACACATCTTCGAGCCCTTCTACACCAACAAGACAACCGACCGCGGCACGGGCCTCGGCCTGGCGACCTGCTACGGCATCGTGAGCGATCTGGGTGGCACGATCACCGTTGAGAGTTCACCGGGACAGGGGGCCCGTTTCACCATCCTGCTGCCGCTCTGCGTGGAAGAGACCGACGCCACGAACCCGGTCGCCTCGGTGCCGCGGGCGGGTAATGGCGAGCTGGTGCTGGTGGTAGAAGACGACGCGGCCCTGCGGCGGGCCACGGCGCGGGTGCTCCGCAGCGCCGGCTATGACGTAAGGGTTGCGTGCGATGGCCGCGACGGCATGGGCCAGATCAACGAGCTGGGTCCAAGGCTCGATGTCCTG
>JAADHA010000462.1 GCA_013152105.1 Oligoflexia bacterium
GGCCAGAGCGGGAAGGGCCCCGCTAAGGCGTGCACGCATCAGCCGTTGATACCTTCCATATCAGTTCCAGACGGGCGGCCCTTGACGCGAGAGATCACCTGCTCGAGCATGACGGTCGACCACAGCGAGGCGACGAGCTGACCGACACCTGGCAGCAGGACGGTAAACGCCAGGCACACCGAAAAACCGCCGAAAAGGACGAGGAAGTTGAGGATGATCCAGGTCGGTTCCATGGTGGCTCCCAGAGACGCGGTCGGGTGGTTGCGACGCGACCCAAGCTAGCCTGCGTGGACGTTGGCGGCCAGCGATCAACCGATGGATCGCTGGTGATTCCCGGCCAAAGCCGACGAAGGGGCCGACGCAGAGCAAGGCAGGGAGGTAGGCTGTCGGACCATGCCCCACGTCAACGTCCGTGATCTGCCTCGCATCCGCGAGATCGGCGCCGTGCTCGCGCGCCACGGCTTTGGGCAGGTCGCGCGTCTGGCCGGCATTGATGTCCAAGGCGAACCACTCTCCGAAAAACTGCCCCTTGGGCGGCGGCTGCGCCTGGTGCTCATCGACCTGGGTCCAACATTCGTCAAGCTCGGTCAAATCCTGAGTGTGCGCCCCGACATCGTGCCGGTCGACGTGATGAACGAGCTGGCCACTCTCCAGGACGATGTCCCGCCCGCTCCCTTTGAAGAGGTCCAGGCGCTGCTTGAAGGCGAGCTGGGCGGATCCCTGGACGCACACTTCTCGGTCTTCGACTCCAAGCCAATCGCCAGCGCGTCGATCGCACAGGTACACCGCGCTGTTCTGCTGAATGGCACCGAGGTCGCGGTGAAGGTGCAGCGCCCCGGTATCGAGCTGCGAATCCGCTCCGACCTTCACATCCTCTACTCCCTGGCCCAGCTCATCACAGGCCACCTGGACTTTCCTGGGCTCTACACACCCGTCGGCATCGTGCGCGAATTCGACGCCGCCCTGACCCAGGAACTGGACTTCATTCAAGAGGGCCGGGCCGCCCAGCGCTTCGCCACCTGTTTCGCCAGCCACAAGGACATCACCGCGCCCAAGATCTTCGAACAGGTGTCCACGCGCCGCGTGCTGGTGATGCAGCTCTTGCGCGGGCGACGCATCCACGATCTGGGGGATCCCGAACGGGCAAAGGCCGCGATGATGAAGATCATCGACGCCACCTATTCGCAGATCTTTGACTTCGGTTTCTTTCACGGCGATCCACACCCGGGCAACCTGCTGGTCTTGGACGATGGGCGCATCGCCTACCTGGACTTCGGGATCTCGGGGAACCTCAGCAGCGAGATGCAAGATACGTTGTTCCAGGTCTTTCTGGCGCTGGTCAATCGCGACGCCGAGACCTTGGCCCTGACCCTGTACCGGTCAGGGGCGACCCAGGGGCGCGTGGACCTCAAGGGCTTCCGCACCGAGATCGACCGGATGATGGCCAAGTACCACGGTGTCTCGCTGGAAGCCTTGTCCGACAAGGCCAGCCTGGTCGAGTTCATCCAGGTTGCATCGCAGTTCCGCATCCGGCTGGTGCCCGAGTACGCGGTCCTCGCGCGCGCCATCTCCCTGTTGGATGGCTTGGCCCGACAGATGCTGCCCGACGCCGACATCGTCGCCATCATGCGCCCCTATGCCCGGCGCCTGGCCGCTTCCCGGCTGGCCCCGGAACGGCTGACTGGCGACGTCTTGCGCCTGGTACAGCAGGCCCAGGCCCTGGCGCGGGACGTGCCCCTGCAACTCAACCAGCTCATGCTCGATCTGGACCGGGGCAGCATCCAGATCACGACCGTCGACCGCGACGCGGCCGAGCTGCGCGAGGACATCCGTCACGCCGGCCTGCGGATCGCGCTGGCAGTGGTCGCGGCCGGGATGACCACCAGCGCCGCGGTGATGCTGTCCTTCTGGTCGCCGCAGCCCTTTGGCCTGCCCCTTATTGGCTTGCTGGGGATCGCGATGGGCCTGATCGCGATGAGCGCTGTGGTGATGCTCGTGCTCCACGCCATCACCGCCGCGCGCCTGCATCCGCGGGAGTGGCGCCGACGCCTGGTGGCGGTAGCGCGCTTCTTCTTGAGCTCCTCACGGTGACCGGCCGTGAGGTGGTCAACTGGCCGGTCGGCAGATAGGTCGCCGCGCCCGCTGGCCGCCCTTGTGGTATCCTCCGCGGCGATCTGCAGCATGCCTGCCTCGTTGGTAATCAGCCGCGGGGAAGCAGGGTACCAAGCCTGAAGCCTGGCTCCCCCGCCGAAGTGGAGAATCCGTGTCGGAACAGCAGAAGCTGACCCTGTCGAAAGGCACCATCGTCGCCGGCAAGTACGAGATCGAGAAGGACCTGGGTGACGGTCTGCTCGGTCGCACCTACCTGGCAAAACACCTTCGCAGCGGCAAGCACCTTGCGCTCAAATTCTTGCGGCCAAGGCTGCTGGCCTCTGAACGCGACTACGCGCGCCTGCGCGACGCCTTCGCGCAAGTCAAGCCCTTGCGCCACCCCGCGCTGATTCGCTACGGCGATCTGGGGGAACATCAGGGTCTGACCTTCTTCAGCCAAGAGTACTTCCCCGGGCAGTCCCTGCGCACCCTGATGAACGAATATCAGGCTGAGCAACGGTCTTTCTCGCTCCAGGAAGCCTGCCAGATCGTCAACAAGGTGCTCGACGCCGCGCAGTACCTGCACGGCCAAGGCATCATCCACCGAAACCTGAAGCCGGAAAACGTCCTGGTGCGCACGAAACGCACGGGTCCCGGCGGCAAGAACACGGTTCACGAGATCAAGGTGACGGACGCCGGCCTGGCCGCCTTGATCAACCCGACCATCTTCGCCGAGAGCTTCGAATCGCGCGAAGAAGCCCCCTATCTAGCGCCCGAGCTCGCCGGCTTCGACCAGGGCGGGACCGCCCCCTCCGATGTGTACAGCGTCGCCGTGATTCTCTATGAACTGCTGGTCGGCCAGACGCCCCGAGGCACCTACCTCTCCCCGACGCAGCTCCGCGGGGATCTGCCCGAGCACATCGACGACATCGTCGAGATCGGCCTCGGCGCAAATCCCGAGGACCGCTACCCTTCGGCCAAGGACATGCTCACCGATATCCAGCGCTCCTTCTCAGGAGAGATGGTCGGCGAGACTACGGCCACCAGCGTCAAGAACATCATCGTCGGCCTGGGCATCGCGGTGTTGATGGCGGGCGCATTCGGTACCTATCTCCAGCTTCGTGAACAGCCTGACCCCTTGGCCGACGCAAAGGCCACCGACAAGGCGATTCGCGGGCTGGTTCAGGCCAACCTGCGAATGCCGTCCGAAGGCGAACTGAAAATGTTGGTGGCGGCGCACCCAGACATGCTCTATATCCCGCCTGGGGCCTATGTGAATGGCCGCCTCAACCAAGAAGACCTGGCGCACGCCTCGCAGTCCGAGCCGGTCGCGAACGTGGTCAAGACCGACGGCTACTTCGTTGATCGCTACGAGTTCCCCAACCGCACCAAGGACAAGGCCGGAAACCCGGTCAAGCCGGTCTCCAAGGTCACCTGGGCACAGGCGAACGGCACCTGCCAGAACCTGGGCAAGCGGCTGTGCAATTCGGACGAATGGGAACGGGCCTGCAAGGGGCCTGGAAACTGGGTGTACGCCTACGGCGACCAGTATGATGTCGAGATGTGCGGCGAGGGTGTGGATGAACCCTACGCCATCGGTCAGCATGAAAGCTGCGTGTCCGGCTATGGCGTCGCGTTGATGTCGGGGGGCCTGCGCGAGTGGACCGCGGACGTGGCCGGCAGCAGAGGTGACCGGCGGGTGGTCAAGGGTGGACTGAAGGGCAACCCCATTCGCGGGTCTCGCTGCGCCTTCGCCGTAGACGAAGCGGCCACCTATGCCGACACGACCTTGGGTTTCCGCTGTTGTCTGGACATCAGCGCGTCGAAATAGCCGCCACCGGCCCCGACTCAGGGCAGGAACCGCTCAGGTCTTCGCGCCACGCTCGACCCACACGGCCGACGCTTCTTCCAAAGCGCGACGGACAATGACATAAACGCCGGGATCATGCGTCAGCGCGGTGTGCCCGATTCCCTTGACCTGGCGATTGCTCAGGTGGTCCTCACCGGTCTTGGGAGACAGCCGCCCGAAGCGTGGCGGGCAGAGCAGGTCGGCGGTCGAGAAGACGCTGGTGATGGGGATGTGGGCTGGCGAGATGTCGCGGTTGAGGCCGCGCATGAAGCGTGAATAGGGAATCATCTCCCACGGATTCGACGACAAGATCCCGCCAGCCATCAACCACACCCCGACCGCGGCCGTCGGGGTCCCGCGGTGGGGCGTGCCCAAGGTGACCAGGCTCTTGACTCGACGATCCCCGCCATATTGCTGGACATAGGTGCGCGCGATCAGGCCACCCATGGAGTGGCCGACGATGTGGAAGCGGTCCAGCTCGTAGCGTTCGCAGATCCCATCCAGCTTGTCACTGATCATGCGCGCCTGTTCGTCGATGGACCGGTTGTTGAGCCGCCAGAGCAGCCCCCCAAGGTCAAAGCTGAACACGCCGTAGCCGTCGGCACGCAGGCGGTCTTCCATGACCTTCCAGACCTGGCGGGTCTGGAAGAAGCCGTGCAGGAGCAACACGGTCTCTTCGGCCTGAGCGAAGTCGTCGCGGCGGACGATACGGTTGCTGCGCAGGTAGACTTGGCGCACGCTACCGAGCTGACCGCGGAGTGCGCGGTACAGGCGAATCGGGCTGGCGGCTTGCTTGCTCACGGCCGCACCCTATCCGCAAAGCGAGCCCGCAGGGACGCCGCTGTTGGCCATTCGTGGGCGCCTCTGGCGTGCTACCTTGCCGCCCTGGAGGTCCCCCATGCCGAGACCAGCCTGCAGCGCCTGGGCCACGGCGATCATCTGCGCCCTGACAGCCTGCACCGGTACCAAGGACTCCGGTGAAAAGGTCGGCACCACCACCGATGGCGGGGTCGTCGCTGGCGACGGCGGAGACGTGGGGGCTGACGATTGTGGCCCGAATGCCCCGGTGGTGACCGATGGACCCTGGTGTACCTACCCCGGCATGGACAGTCCCGAAGGAGGCCTCGAAGAAGTCCCGGTGCTGCGCGTCGGGGTCGATGTCCACGACGACGACGGCGATCTCCACTACCGAGCCACGCGCATCTACTGGGACCAGGATCCCTTCGGCAAGATCGACACCGACACGGCTGGCATCAAGGAGCGCTCGCTGACCCTCTACAGCGATAGAATCTGTGAGGAACCAGACGGCGTCGACGTCGGCGACAAGATCTACATGCAGCCCGACGGGTGGGAGTACGGCGCAGACTACGACTTTGGCATCCAGGTCAGCGACGCAGCGGGTCACTGGAGCGACCTGGCCGTCATCACCTGCACGACCCCGCTCAAGGACGGCAGCGAGCCATGACAAGGCCGCCCGATCCCGCCGGCCAAGGCACCCCCTCTACGGACGCCTATGCCCAGGCCGGCGTGGACATCGCGGCCGGCGCCGCGGTGGTCGATGGCATCAAGGACGCCGTTCGGGCGACCTACACGCCGGGCGTGATGGGTGACCTCGGCGGCTTTGGCGCGATGTTCAGCCTACAGGGTCGTTTTTCCGACCCGATCCTGGTCAGTGGAACCGATGGCGTGGGGACCAAGCTGTTGGTGGCGAACCGGGTGGGGCGACACGACACCATCGGCATCGACCTGGTGGCCATGTGTGTCAATGACATCATCACGAGCGGCGCACAACCCTTGTTCTTCCTGGACTACTTCGCGACCGGAAAGCTCGACCCGGCGATCGCCGTCGACGTGGTCAAGGGCATCGCCGAGGGCTGTCGGCGGTCGGGCTGCGCGCTGGTCGGTGGCGAAACGGCTGAAATGCCGGGGATGTACGGCGCGGGACACTATGACCTGGCGGGTTTTGCGGTGGGCGCGGTCGAGCGCCGGGACCTGGTCGACGGGTCGCGCATCCGGGCTGACGACGTCCTGGTGGGCATCCCATCCTCGGGCATCCACAGCAACGGCTACTCCCTGGTGCGGCGTCTCTGCGATGAGCTCGACTGGGACCAGACCCACGGTCTGGGCCGGCCCCTCGGGCAGATCCTGTTGGAGCCGACCCGGATCTACGTCCACGATTGCCGCGCACTGCTCAAGCGCTTCGACGTGCGCGGAATGGTCCACATCACCGGTGGCGGCTTCACCGAGAACATCCCTCGCGTCCTGCCCAAGGGGCTCGGCGCGGTGCTGTGGAAGGGCTCCTGGCAGATCCAGCCAATCTTCCACTTCCTCAAGGAACGGGGCGGGCTGACCGACGCCGAGCTGTACCGCACCTTCAACCTGGGGCTGGGGATGATCGTGATCGTGCCCCAGGACCAGGCTGACGCCGCCGCGGCCATCGTCAGGGGCCAGGTCGTCGGCCAGGTACGCGCCGATCCGACCGGCCAGGCCCTGGTCCAGGGATGAGCGACGACGGTCGGGTCGCGGTCGGCGTCCTGGCCAGCGGCTCGGGCACCAACCTCCAGGCACTGCTGGACGCCTGCGCCAACCCGTCCTTTCCCGCCCGCATCGCCGTCGTCCTGAGCAATCGCAAGGGCGCCCCGGCCCTGGACCGCGCTCACGCCGCGGGTGTCCCCGTCCTGTCTCTTCCCAAGCGCCGCCAGACGCCACGCGCCGTTTACGACGCCCTCCTGGTCGAAGCCTTGCACGACCACGGCGTGGTGTGGGTGTGTCTGGCTGGCTATATGCTGCTGGTCAGCCCGGCTTTTCTCTCGGCCTTCCCCGACCGGGTCCTCAACATCCACCCCGCGCTGCTGCCCGCCTTCCCGGGCATCCACGCCCAGCAGCAGGCCCTCGACCACGGTGTACGGATCGCCGGCGCGACCGTACATCTGGTTGATGAAGGCTGTGACACCGGACCCGTCATCTGCCAGGGCGCCGTCCCCGTGTTCCAGGACGACGATGTCACCTCGCTCTCGGCACGGATCCTGACAGTAGAGCACCAGATCTACCCCCGCGCGCTGAGGATGGCGGTCGAGGGGCGCCTGCGGCTACGCGGACGCCGGATCGATGTCGACCTGCGGCCTGGCGAGTCGCGCTGGCTGTGGACCGGGGCTTGAAACCCAAGCGCTCAGCTCATGCCGAGCGGGTCGGGCCAATGCTGCTACCCTGGGCCCATGCTCACCCTCTTCCTGGCGCTCTCCTGCCACGGGCCTGCGGCCGTCAGCGACAGCGCCACGCCAAGCGAAGCCACCACTGGCGACGGCGTGTTTCTGCAAGGCTGTCCTGTCGCCGGCCAGGCCACGGCCCGCGTCCTCCAGGACACCGCCGAGCAGCCCTGGGGTCCCGATGCCCTGGCTGCTCCGGGCGATGTGCTGCTGCTCAATGACCACGCGGCCTTCGTCATTCAGAGCCCCGAAGACCCGCGCACCTATTACCACTATGGCGGGATCCCGATCGACGCCTTCGCCATCGACCCCACGGTCGACGGCTGCGAACAGGCCAGCCCCGAAGCCCTGGGTGAGCTGGGCTTCATCGTGGGACGACTCGCGCTGGGTGCCTTCACGGACAGCAGCCTGCACATGTTTCGCGGCGACAATATGGAAATCGTCAACGACGGCAGCGACGGAAACCCCGCCGTCGTCGACGTCCACGGCACCGACGACCGCTTCTGGCTGGTGGAAGAGACCCTGATCCGAACGGTCTACCAGGACGGCGGCCGCAAGGTCCTCGACGATCTGTTCGGGCTGGACATCACGGCGCGCTACACCCTGGCCCCCGACGGCTCCACGCTCCAGATCGACCTGTTGTTGGATGGTCAACCAAGCACAGACGGCTTCCAGGTAGGCGCCATCTCCTTCCCCAGCGACACCACGCCCGCCCACGCCTGGTCCGCGGGCACCATCAGCGTAGGTGGTTTCGGGCTGGTCACCGATGTGCCCTTCGTCGAAGCCGGCTTGGACCAGGGTAGCACCGCCATCGCCATGCCGGGCAGCAATATGGCGCGCACCGTCATCGCCGGCGTCACCATCCTGATCGACAGCAATCAGGCCCTGGTCCCCTTGCAGGTCTCAGACGGCCAGGCCGACACCTCCTTCCTGCTGTCGGTCGGCCCCACCGACCCGGCCAGCGCGAGCGCCGCGCTGGAAGACCTGCTGCCCGACCCCTCCCCTGGGCTGGACACCGCCTGGCACGACATCTCGGGCTCAGTCCTCGACCCCACCGGTGACCCGGTGGCGGGCGCCGAGGTCGATGTCTGGTCCCCCGATATTGCCGGTGATTGGCACGTGATGAGCCAATTCTACACGGACCAGGCCGGTCTGTTCACGGGACGGAGTCTGGCGGTGCAGGGCCAGTGGCGAGCACAGGCATCGGGCGAGGGACGAGACGCGGGAGACAGCGTCGAACTCAACCCCGATGCCGTCTGGAACCTGAGCTTGTCGGTGGGCTCGCACGGCCAGGTCCAGGTAGCCGCCGTCGACCAGGACGGCTCGGCCATGCCTGTACGCGCCGAGCTGGAGCGCGACGACGGCCTGGTGCTGGTGGGCTTTCCGACGCCCCAGGATCCGACCCTCCCCACACCTCCCGGCCACTACACGGCGACCCTGAGCCGCGGCTACGAGTACCAACCCGCCACCGTCGAGTTGACCGTCCCCGACGACGGCACCGCCACCATCTCCGCCACCCTGGACCACGTGGTCGACACGACCGGCTGGGTCAGCTTCGACAGCCACGTCCACGCGGGTCCCAGCGCCGACAGCACCGAGCTTCCCATCGACCGCATGCGCA
>JAADHA010000130.1:0-8859 GCA_013152105.1 Oligoflexia bacterium
GGTCGGCCCGTACAGCTTCCAGGCAGGGGCCACGCCGTGCAGGACCAGCCCTTCTCGCTCGATCCGGGGTGGGCCATTCCACCACTTCATCCCAACCCGGTGCACCCGGTGACCGCGGGCCAGCAGGCGACGGGCCAGTTCGTCGAGGTGGGCCTCGCCCCCTCCCCTCACCCACGGGTAGACCGCGTCGTAGACCAGGGCGATGCGCATGCTGCTTCCGAGTGGATGAAGTGTTAACGCGCATGACAGGTGATCGCGGTAGGGACGGCCCTCTCGGGCCGCCCCCCGGACAGATCCCAGCGCGCGGAACTAGCGCACTGGGCTCCTGCCTCGAAGTCGGGCATTGAAGTGGTCGTGTGGCCAGGGGTGGAGGATCCTGGGCTTGGGCAGCCAGCGGTCGGTGAGGCGGTAGAGGCGCTTCCAGGTCATCCGGTGTGTCTGGCTGGGGCGCCGGAGGGCGTGCATCCAGGCCCGGTGGACTTCCTTGAGGAATTGGCGTAGCCGCCTGCTATTGGTGGACACTGCGACGTACTGGAAGAAGCCCTGTACGACGCTTCGTAGCCACTTTCCTTGCGCTGGGATGGACGCATGTCGGCGCTTCATCAGCTCCTCTCGGATCTGCTTGAGCTTGGCCGCCATTCGCTTGCGGGACGTGTGCCGTTGCACCTGGAAACGACCTCGACGGCAACGGCTGCACATGTGCGTGAAGCCGAGGAAGTCGAAGGCCTCGGGCTTGCCGAGCCCTTGCGCTTGTCGGTTCTCGGCCGCGAAGCGACCGAACTCGACCAGGCGAGTCTTTTCTGGGTGTAGCTCCAGAGAGAACCCAGACATCCTGACATTGGGCCCGTCTCAAGTGACACAGTCGGCCCCCTTGACGGCAGTTCTCAGTCGGAGTTTCGTTCCTGAGAAGACGGTCTTGGTCTGATTGAGCAAGTCAGCGACTGGGAGCGCGGGCGTCTCGCATGTGACAGCTTCCCGGTGCTCGTAATATGCTGTGGTCCATGCCCGGTCCCCACGCCTTGCGACTGGGAGCGCGGGCGGTCTCGTCCGTGACGCTTGGCGTGGTGCTCACAAGCTGGTGCGGCGCTGTCGGTGGCGGCGGCGCGGGGGCGGCGGCGCGGGTGCGGTCACAACGCGGCTTGTTAGAGTAAACGACTGGACTTATGCCCGCAGGGCGGCCATTACTGGTGCCGTGCGGCATAACAGTGGTGTTAGTATCCGCACCGCGGCCATAAAGTGCTCCGTATGGTCTAACGCCGTCTCTTATGGCCGCACTCTGGAGCCCTGATGCCCCTCTGGCACATCACCGGGTCCGCGCGCGGGCGCCTCACGCTCTCTTTTTCCCGACGAAGCGAGGCGGCGTGTGGCCCACGCCCAGTCCCCACGCCTTGCGACTGGGAGCGCGGGGGTCTGGCCCGCGACGCTCGGCGTGGTGCTCACAACCTGGTGCGCCCCCCCGGGATCATCCACAGCTCAATCTGGAGCGGCCGCGGCGCGCTCCAGTCCACACAGATAGGCCAGATTTCAACAAATATTGTGCCACATATCATGCTCCACTCTTTGCCCGTAAGCACGCCGCAAACCGCGATGGCACCTGTTCCGTGAAGCCCAATATCAGGAGGTCTGGGTGCGCCAGGTCAAGCCTGGGAGGAGGAAGACATGTAGGAGTCGAAAACCTCGAAGCAGCCCCGTGGGTGAAAGCCCCGCCTGGCCAAGGCTGACCACCAGCCAGAACCGAGTGTTGCGCGGCGTCGGGCGACCGGCGACGTGAAGCGTACACAGGGAGCGCATGGGCCGCGTGATTGAGCCTCGAAAACCTGATCAGAGCGGGAGCCGACGCTGTCCAGACTGCGGAAGGCGACGCCGATGGGCCACCTGGTCGGGTCCGGAGGTCCAGCGGAGACCCGGACCAGGCCGTCGGACGAGCAAGGCCCCCGAGGGGCCGTCCGACGGAGCGAAGCCAATCCTCGGGAACACGGAACCGCAGGAGGGAACGATGGCCGGACCACAGACACCGGGAACCATCTCAACGAAACGAGCGCGGATGGCATTGCTGGCGAAGCAGATGCCACAGACGGCACTGCGGTCGCTGTCCCACCACATGGATCTGGACTGGCTTTCCGAGGCACATAGGCGCACTTGCCCGACGCTGTCCTGGCCGCAACCTTTCCCAGGATCACCCAGACCTGAGTCCACAGCAGCTTGCTGCCAGCCATCCCCTGTACCGTGCCTGAGACCCCGAGACGCACCCGTGGAGAGAGCCCCCCGAAAAGCGCGATGGCCTGAAGTGAACGGGCGGAGGCTGAAACCTGCTTGGTTACTGGTTATTTCTGACCCCCATCGAGTGGTCTGGAAGTCCCCATCCGCATCCACCCCGTGGGAGCCAGTGTCAGCGGCAGGCGATGTGACTCCTGCGCTGTCGCCCGCACCGTTTCCGACGCAGGCGGCTGTCAGGAGTACGAGCGGGAGCAGAAGCATCATCAAAACACAGCGCCCGCGTGCCCTGCCCGCCCACGGTGTCATCGTCGCGGCCCCCGCAAATGAATTCGTCGTCCGTGTCACAGCACTCGCCACCACGTTCCATTCCACCACCATGGCTCATCCACGTCATCGCAGCGCGGCAGCCCCAGCGGCCATCAGGTTCGCACGATCGCCTGCTCCGACTCGCTGAACACGCGCAGGGCCTGTTGCAAGGGCATGGAGAAGATGCCTTCATCCGTGCCGTCATCTGCTCCATCACCGTCGGCATCCGGTTCGTTGGTGCCATGCGGATTGCGCAGCCGGACCGAGGACTTGTCCGGGTCGATCTCAGCGACGCGCGCGTGCAGATCGGCACCGGTGAGGGTCAGGTCGTTGTTGTCCTTGTCGCGCAGGCTCACGCCCAACACCGCGTAGGCATGGTCCGCGTAGGTCAACCGGCGCCCATCGCTGGCGTCCGTGCCGATGTTCTGGGCAACCTGCACCAGGTCACGCAGATCCTGGTAGGCCCCGTCCGCCCGCCCCGAGCCCAGGATGGGCCAGGAGTCCGGCGCCGCCATCCGCGTGCACGCAGCGGTAATGTCGTTGGCAGCGCTGTCGACCGCCGCCTGGTCATTGGCCGCTTCGGCCGTCTGATAGTGCGCACACAGGGCGCGCACCCACTGCAGGCTGCGCACAAAGCTGGCATACTGATTTACGCCGCGCAGCGCGAGCGTACGATCCAACTGAGCGAGCAGACGCCCCACGATGGTGCCGCTGTCGATCGCGAGCGTCATGTAGGCTTGCTGCCCAGCCGGTACATCTGTGCCATCAAGCTTCAGCATCTGCTCGAGCAGCGGCAGGTTGATCGCGACCAGTTCGGCACCGGTGGCATCGGCCGCGTAGTCAATCGCCGTGCTGCTGTTCGATACCTCGTCCGAACCGTAGAGCAGGCCGTAGCAGTACTGCTCAAAGCCACCATCGATGATCTCATAGCCAGAGCGCGCGCTACCGTCGGCGTTGGTGTTGCTGTTGGCATCGCCGCTGTGGGCCCCGCCATACTGGCCGAAGCGCTCTGCCAGGCGAGCGTAGGCCTTCTCGAGGAGGGGAGCCCACAGCGCCAGTTCGTACGTGGCGTTCTCGCAGACCCACAGATCGTCGCCATCACTGACCGAGGCGTACCACTCCGAGCCACTAGGCGTGTCGCCCATGCGAAAGCCCGAGGACATCAGGTCAGCAACCGAGCCTTGTGCGTCCGTCGCGTGTAGGAAGCTCATGTCGACGCTGATGTTGCGCGGCTGCCAGTTGCCGGCGGCCGGGTCGTAGCTGAACAACTTCACGACCACCTGGTTGCCCGACACCGTGAACATGCCCCGCAGGTGCCCGGGGTCCGACTGGGCGATGTCGGTGACCGCCGCCAGGAAGTAGCAGTCGCCGATCCAGCCTTGGTGAATGTCGGCCACCGCCGGCGCCCCGTCGATGAAGATGGTACTCTCATCGCGAGAGGACAGCACCGAGGGCTGCTCGACCGAGCCCATGATGCCAGTGGCCACGACCCAGTCGTCGACGCACTCGCCAGTACTGGGGCGCTCCTCGTAGAGCGTCCCGGTGGTCGGCGTGCCATTCAGGCTCAAGGGATCGTCCTCAGTGTAGAAGGCCCGAACCTCACGCTCACCGGGTTCGTAGTCGGGAGGGCGCTCGGCGGGTCCACCGGTCGCCTCGCCGATGTCCACCGGCGTATGCGTCGTGGCGTTGCCAGCACTGTCGTTGTAGTTGCCGGGGTTGCGGCCCCTCTGAGACCGATCCACCTGCCCCTGGGCGGCGGCGTTACCGCGCCCCGTGCTGGAAACCGTGTCGCCCCCCGTGACAGAGGCATCGAGGTCCTGAGAGTCAAGATTCGATGTACGTTGTGTCTGCTGCAGCACGCTCATGCTTGGTTCCATTGGTTCGGTGGGTGCAAATCAGGCATCCAGATCAGTGCACCGGTCTGGCCGCGTTGCGGACGGCTGCGACGCGCGCATCTGAAGTCGACAAGGCAGTGGCTTGACCGTCCACCAGGACAGCGGCGGAGTCGGTGTGCAGCAGCGGCTGGTCCGCGTCGCTGGCGACGCCCCGCAGGTTCACCTTCACGGTCGCGCCCACGTCGATGGCCGGCACAGTCACCGCAGAAAAGGACGCATCTGACAGGGAAAACTCGGCAAAGCGGCCCCCAGGCTGCGCGCTGATGCTGACCGCCGGGCTGAGGGTGCAGTCCGCCACTGCAAGGTCGGAAATGACCGCCGTGGCCTGTCTTCCCATCGCTTGGAGCGCCAGGGCCGCGCCCCTGATGCGCGCGCCGCGACGCCGTGTGCTGGGGACCAGACGCTGGGCGTGGTCCACAAAGCCCAGGTGGTCCAGAGTCGCTCGACCGGTGACCGCCACTGACAGGCTGTCGCCAGCGGGCGCCCGCCCCACGAAGCTGAGCCCGGACACCGACACACTTCGGCCGGCCAGGCTGATCCGACTGGAGTGCAGCACGGTCCCACCGCTGCGGCCAACCACCACCAGATCCAGCAGGCGGCTGTCGCTGACCGATCCCAACTGCAAGGTGAGACCATCGATCTGGTCAGCGTCCAGCCGGATCTCGACCGTGGGAAGCGGATCCGGCTGCGCTCGAATCGCACCCACGGCCGCCGTGATGCGCGCCGAGTCCTGGCGCTGATGCAAGGTCAGGACTACGGTCTTCTGCACATCAGCCTCGGCAGTGGGTTCGACAGTGGGTTCGGCAGTGGGTGGCGGCACGTATGCCGCGGGCGGCCCATCCGCAGGCGCAGCTTCACAGGCCAACAGCAGCCCAAACAGCAGCCCAAACAGCAGCCCAGCTACTGTAGCGAGCACGAACAACCTCCAGTCCAGTGGCGGCAGCCTACCACACCCCTCGCCGACGTCCTGGCAGCGGCACCCTCTGACAGGGGCCTTCGGTCCCGATCCGCGCGCATTGCTGAACCTCAGCCTGCGCCAGCCCTTTTTATTCCTGCGCGTCCAGAGGTTCTCGACCACCCAAGAACGCTCGGTGTCGTGGGTGTGGGCCCCTGGGGCCCCACAAAAAACGGCTTCTGGACCGACGCCTGGATCGGCGCCTGTTACCCAGAGCCGCCCCGCAGTGCGCGTCGCTCCCCTCCGTCCTGACCCGCAGACCCCGGTGACCGTCTTGAGCCTGGACGCCCTTGATCTCACCCGTCCTCCCGCCAGCGAGGACAGCCTCGATCGACGGCTCCGTCAGCTCTTCTCGCGCCAGGCCAGCGTTCCTCCGGTCAACCTGGACGCGATCACGACCGCCCTGGCGCCCCGCTACACCATCATCGAGCACCTGGGCTCTGGGGGCATGGGCGCGGTCTTCCTGGTGGAGGATCGCGAACTGGGTGAGCGCTGTGCGCTGAAGACCCTGGTTCGTCCTGGGGACCTGCAGACCTTGCTGCACCTCAAGAGCGAGTTCCGCACGGTCGGACCGCTACACCATGACAACCTGGTTGGGCTGCGCGAGTTGGGCTGTATGGGGGGCGTGTGGTACCTCACCATGGACTACGTGGCTGGCTCTACGCTGACGACCTGGGGCGAAGGCAAGGACCCCGACGCCCTGCTCGGCGCGCTGCGACAGATGGTCGACGGTCTGGCGGCGCTGCACGAGTTGGGCATCCTGCACCGCGACATCAAGCCGGGCAATATTCTCGTCGAGCACGCCACCGGCCGCGTGGTGTTGCTGGACTTCGGCCTGGCCGCCGTAGAGCGGGCGACTCACACGGTGCTGTCGCAGGGGGGCGGCACACCGGCCTACGTCGCACCCGAACAAGCCCAGGCACACGCCTGCCGAGCCTCCGATCTGTATGCGCTCGGGTGCGTCGTACACACACTCTTCGCGGGATGCCCGCCTCGGCCTGGTCGGCCGCTGGACCTGCCGGCGGGCACCCCCCCGTGGGCGGGCGTGCTGTGCGAGGGCCTGGTCCGACATGATCCCGAGGCGCGGCTGGGCCTGGACGATGTGCGGGCGCTGCTGGGCGCCGATAGCCGATCGCCGCGACGGCGCCAGCCGCCGATGATCGGGCGCGGCCCCGAGTTGGCACGGGTCCAGGACGAGCTGCGGCGCGCTGTCGCCGGCCACGGCCATATGCTGGTGGTCGAGGGCGAAAGCGGCTGCGGCAAGACCCGCTTGGTACAGCAGGCATTGAGCGACAGCGGCGCCCTGGTGCTGGTGGCGGCGGCCTCTCCCAACGAGCGTCTCGCCTTGGGGGTGCTCGACGCCCTCACCGACCAGCTCGTGGCCTACCTGGTTCAGCGCTCCAGGGTCACCGATGAGATCGCGAACCTGGCCGCTCCGGCTGCCCGGCTGTTTCCGACCCTCGGCGTGCTGACCCCCAGACAGCCGGGCAGTGAGTCCAACGCGCTGCCCGGTCCCGACGCGCTGCTCGAGCCTGACGCGGTGCGCGAGCGCGCCGTGCACGCATGGTGCGGGCTGCTGTCCTTGGCCGCCGAGCAGCGAGGGCTGGTGCTGGTCATCGACGATCTCCAGTGGGCCGATGCCGACAGCGTGCAGGTCCTGGATCAGGCCCTGGCCGGGCTGGTCGACTTTCCGGTGTTGGTCTTGGCGACCCTCAATACGGACGAGACGATTCCATCGCCGATCCAAGCGCTGCTGGAATCGAAGACCGTGGTGCGCCGACTGTCGCTGCAGGCCCTGAGCGACGAGGAAATCCTGGACATCATCGGTCAGCGCTCGGCGGCTGCCGTAGATCGACGGCGCCTGCTCCAGATCGCCCAGGGCAACGCCTTCGTCGCAGCAGAGCTGGCCCAGGCGGCGCGCGAGGGGCTGCCCACACCTCGCGATCTCGACGGGCTGCTTGAGCGGCAGGTCCACGCCCTGCCGCCGCCCGCCCGAAGGCTGCTGGACCTGGTGTGCGTGGCGGGCTCAGTCCCGCGTGCGGTCCTGGTGCGCGCCTGTGAGGCAGAGGGGATCCCCTGGACCGAAGCCTTCTCTCCACTGCTGGCGGCCAGCCTGCTGCGCGCCACGCCGGATCACGAAGTGTCGTGGCGCGTCTACCACAGCCGCTTTCGCACCCACCTCGTGCGTCGCCTGGACCAGCCGGTCGCGCTGCACCGAGTGCTCGCCACCGCCTACCGCGGCTTGCCCGACGCCGAGCGGCACGCCGAGACGCTGCTGCGCCACTATGACCACACGGGCGACCGGCCGGGGCGCCGGTGGGCCTTGCAGACCGCTGCAGACCAGGCGCTCGATGGCCTGGCCTTCGCGCGGGCTGCCGAACATCAGCAGGCGCTGCTGCTGGAGTACCCGCCTGCTGAGCACGAGTTCGCAGACGCCTGGGAGGAGGTCGCGCGGCGCTTCAGCCTGGCCGGAATGCTGGAGGCCGCCATCGCGGCCCGCGCGCGCGCCTTGGCTGCCTGCGACGCTGAGCCCCATTGCGATGCCACCCGCCTCAGTCGGCTCTGGGCCCAGCAAGGGCAGGACCTCTCCCACAGTCGACTTCAGGCCGAGGCCATGGACGCCTGGCGCCGAGCCCTGCGGCCGCTGGGTCTGCAGCCCCTCCAGTCGACGCCGCGTACCCTGGCCACGGTGCTGGCCCTGCGCGCCCGGGTCGCTCTGGTGGCTTCTCTACCGGTGCGAGCGGAGCCCGGCCGAGTCCGCGACCTTCTCGCCGAGGTGCATTTCTGGGAGCAGCTCGCGGTGGCCTTGGCCAACACCTCCTTCCTCGCACTGTCGGAGTACAGCGAGCGGGCCAGATTGGCAGCGCATCGCGCGGGCTCTCCTCGCAGCGCCGTCCTGTCCGAGGTCCTCTCGCTCACCTCGGGCACCATGGCCAGCCCCACCGAGTCCAGCCGCCGCGCCGCTGAGCTGCGCCTCCAGACCCTAAGCGAGCGTCTCGACTCACCAACCCCCTGGGAGCGCGCCACGCTCCTGGCTGGGCAGGGCATGCTTCAACTCCAGGTGGATCCCGACCAGGCGGCGCAGACCTTCCTGCGTGCCTACCGCGAGGCCGAGCGGGCGGGCATGGCCGACAGCTCCATGGGTGCGATGATCGAGGCCTATGTGTGCAACGCCGCGGTCGACGCCGGACGCTACGACCAGGCCCTGGCGCACTGCGGACACCTGGAGCGGCGGCGCTGTGTCGACACTGGCGACCAGCGACACGGCGTGTTGATCACCGCGACCCTGACGCGGGCCCGAGTGGCCTTCTTCCGGGGGCAGGCGGACCTGGCGCGGTCCGTGATCCGGGACGCCGAGGGACGGGTGGCCGACGGTCCCATGACGGTGGAACGTCAGGTGCTGCTGGCGCTACAGATGAAGTTGCAGACCCTCGACGGCGACCCGGCGGGCGCGCTCACACGGTACGAGGCCCATCGGTCCGCCCT
>JAADHA010000130.1:8944-13595 GCA_013152105.1 Oligoflexia bacterium
CGTCCGCCTGGTCCGTCGGGCGCCTTCGCAGGCTGGCCCGCAAGCTGGCGACCCGTGGCTGGCCCATCTGGCGCAGCGCTGGATTCGCGGCGCTGGCCGAGCTGGCCTGGCGCAGCGGCGACCCGGCTCAGGCTCGAGTGGCGCTTCAGCGGGCCCTGGACCAGAGCGCCCGCGTCTTCGAGCCGCACTACCGCTGGCGCTGCCTGCGCTTGGCCGAAGCCCTGGATCACCCCGACGCCACCGCAGAGCGAGCGCGGCTGGAGACCAGCTTAGGGCTGGCCCCCTGGCCGGGCCAGTTGGGTCCGTAGCTTGTCCTTGGTGCGCTCGAAGCGCTTGCGCAGGCACGCCGCCTGACGACGGAGCTCCGGCTGGGACTGGGACTGGCCGAAGATCACGCGGGCCACGTCCAGCCAGGACATCTGCTGGTCGATTCGCAGCAGCAACACCGCCTGGTCTTCCTCGGCAAGGGCCTGACACGCCTGCAAGAGAGCCACCTGGCGGTCCGTGCGGCGCCACTCAGCGGTGACCGTGCGGGCGGAGCGCTCGACCAGGCCCTGGAGTTGACTGTCGGACAGCCGGCTGCCCCGGCGGCGGTAGGGATCCCGCGCCACCTTGCAGCGCACCCCCCGGGCCAGGTGGAAGGCCCAGACGCGGAAACTGCAGCGGCCCTCAAAGCGGGGGGCCGCCAGCAGGATCTGCTCGCAGAGATCCTGGAAGGCGTCCTCTGCCACCTCTCTGGACAGGCGAGAGGCCAGGTAGCCGAACAGGGACGGGCCATAGCTGTCGATAGCAAGCGCCACGCCGGCTTGGGTCTCGCCAGCGGCCAGGTGAGCGCTGATCCGCTGTTCGGTGACGGCATGGGGAGAGCTCATGACGGAATCTTTGTCACAGATCTGGCCGGCTGTCACTACTCCTTGAACCCCCACAGGAGACCCTGATGACCTTCCGCCCCCTCCCCATCTTCGCCACCCTTGTCCTTGGCGCCAACCTGGCCCTCGTCTCCGCCTGTGGCTCGGAGTCCTCGGACGACACCGGCACCAGCGGCACCAGCGGCACCAGCAGCACCAGCGGCACCAGCGCCGCCCCGACCGTCACGCTGACCGGGCAGGTCATCGGCGTGCTGAACACTGAACCCATCGAGGGCGCCACGGTGTGCCTCGACGGAGACGCCACGTCCTGCGTCGCCAGCGACTCCAGCGGAGTCTTCAGCATCGAGCTTCCTGAGGACAGCGACGTCACCGTCACCTTCTCGAAGACGGACTTTCCCACGACCTATATGCCCCACCACACGACCACCCAGGACTTGGAGTGGCGACTGGGCATGATGAGCTGGGCCGAGGCCGATCTGCAGGCCACGCTGGTGGACGCGAAGCTGGACCACAGCCTGGGCACGCTGACCTTCGGCCTGGTCGACGCCAGCGCTCAGGGGGCAGATGTCTCCGGCGTCGCAGTGAGCCTGAGTCCAGAGGCCGGGCTGGGGCCGATCCTGGTCGACAGCGACGGGCTCCCCTCCCTGAAGCTGACCGAGACCGGTACCGGCTTCGGCGGGTGGGTCAACCTGCCCGAGGGCGACTACACCGTGTCCTTCACCTACAGCGGGATGAGTTGTGCGCCGACCTACGCCTGGTCCGACGCCAGCGACACATCCATCAGCACGATCATCCACGCCGAGGGCATCTCCTACATGCAGCTCGACTGCGATCTCTGAGAGCCCCGGCTGTCACAGGTGTCAGGCATCACAGGTGCCAGGCACCCGGATCAAGCAGTCTGCTGGATCGCCTCGGCCACCGTGAGCCCCAGGGCCATGGTGGTTACCTGGGGATTCACCCCGAGCGAGGTGGGAAAGACGCTGGCGTCCGCGACGTGCAGGTTGGCCCAGCCCCAGACCCGTCCATCGGGATCGACGCAACTGCTGGTCGGGTCCGCGCCCATCCGGCAGGTCCCCATGGGGTGGCTGGCGTAGAGGTAGATCCGCCTGGCGGGCAAGGTGTCCGGGATCGCCCGGTCGATGTCTCCCAGGCTTGCGATGGGCCCGCCACCGGCGACCCCGGGGTAGGCAGAGATGGCCCCGGCCGCAAAGAAGACGCGCGCGCACTCGCGCATCCCGGCCAGCAGCTTGCGCCGGTCTCCATCGCCCAAAAAGTAGGTCATGCCTTGGAGACTGACCCCGCCGCGGCTGTCCTCGTCGTGGACCAGGGGGCCCGCCATGGCGGTATGCCGTAGGTCGGCGACAAGCTCAAGCAGCTCGTCTCCCAGGCTGTAGGGCATGCCGGTGTACGCCTGATCGGGTGAGGACGTGTAGGTCTGGAGCAGGTAGCCCTGCTCCCAGCGGTCCACGTAGAAACCCTGGGTGACGCCGCTCCACGGCCGGATCTCTTGCTGGAAGCGGGCCAGCACCCCCGTTGCGGGATGCAGGTAGAGCCAGGCCCCGCAGGTCGCGGACTCGGCCAGTCCGTTGCTGAGCAACAACTGTGGGGTCCGCACCGGACCCGCGCTCAGCACGAAGACCTTGGCCCGCACATCGAACCGCCCGGCATCCTGAAGCGTGCTGGGGTCGACGATGGCCCCCCGCACCGCGGTCACCCGGTCGCCCTGCACATCCAGCTCGGCGACCCTGCAATCCCCGTGGACCACGCAGCGACCGGTGTCGATGGCGACGGTCAGAAAGGTAAGGTCAACACTGGTCTTTCCACCGGTCGGGCAGCCCAGATAGCAGACGCCGCAGCCGACACAGCCCGGCGCGCTGCGGGCCAGCCACTGCCCCGGTAGCCCCAAGGCGTCCGCGCCCTTCTTGAAGATCAGGTTGTTGTTTCGCTGGAAGATCACCGGGTTCACGACGACCCGTAGTTCTCTCCAGACCCGGTCCAGGCGGGCACGCATCGGATCGGGTGCCAGGCGCCAGCAGCCATGGTTCTGGGCCCAGTCGTCCATGATCTTGCGGGGCGTGCGAAAGCAGATGGCGCTGTTGATCAGGGTGCTGCCCCCGACCCCACGCCCGCCAGGGACGGGGATCACCGCGTTCCCGACGGCACTCCTGGCGCCCTGCTCGGTGTAGATATTGCGGTACGCCCAGGCCGTGTCCTGGACGAATTCCGGGGGCCGCCAGTGGCTGCCGGCCTCGACCACGATCACCGACAAGCCGGCCTCCGGCCAGACCACAGGCCACCGCGGCCCCGCCAGCGCCCGCGCCGACCACGCAGACGTCCGCGTCCCACCGCTCATCACGGCCATAGCTGGCAAAGCCACGGCGGCGCGGGTCGTCGCTCACAAGGACACCGGCGGCGCGGGGGCAATGGATGGGTCGAGGCACTCGGCCTTGAAGCCGATGCTGGCCAGGACTTCGGGGCGCCGCAGGAAGCCCATCCCGAGGATCAGCTTGACCGAGTCGCTGGCCAGGCGCCGCGGCAAGGGGTCGTCCCCAGCCCAGATCGCCACGATCTCGGCCGCCTCTTCAGGCGGCAGATCGGCGAAGTCTCGGCCCCGCGCGATGAGCGTGCCCAGGCTGATCGCCCGGAGCACGTAGCGAAAGGGGACCACGGCCTGGTGGGGAAAGGTCGTGTCGAGGAGCTGGTCGACCATCGGAGCGGTGCCCCCGTCCCCACCGTGGACCGGGAAGAAACCCGGTGGAAACAGGACGCGCGCCAGGGCCTCGACGATCTCGACCTCGCGATGAGAGAGCACGGCGAAGCCCCGAGTCGGCGGCGCCAGCCGCACCACTCCGACGGCGATCCCCCCGGTCGCCAGGGCAAACCCGGACAGCAACAGGCTGCGGCGCGTGACGAGGCGGTGGATGGAAGCCTCCAAGCGGGGGCGTGGGCGAGACGGTCACTTTGGAATAGCCCGAAGGCGCACCCTTTGTCCCAGGAGCAGCCATGTCCTACGTTCACGGTGGTCGGCTGGTCGCCGACGCCCTCGCTCGGGAAGGCGTCAGCCACCTCTTCACCCTGTGCGGTGGACACATCCAGCACATCTACGACGGCTGCCTGGACCATGGAATCCGGGTCGTCGACGTCCGCCACGAACAATCGGCGGGACACGCCGCCGAGGGCTGGGCCCGCGCCACGGGCCAGGTGGGGGTCTGCGCGGTCACGGCTGGACCCGGGGTCACCGACACGGTCACCGCCTTGGCCAACGCCTGGCGCGGCGGCACCCCCCTGGTGTGCATCGGCGGCCAAGGCCCCGCCTTCCTGCGTGGCATGGGCAGTTTGCAAGAGATGGACCACGTCAGCTTGTGCCGCAGCATCACCAAGTGGTCGGCCACCGTCCCCGAGACCCGCCGGATCCCCGATTTCGTGGCGACCGCTTTTCGCAAGGCGGCCACGGGGGTCCCCGGCCCGGTCTTTCTGGAGATGCCACTCGACATCCTGATGAATATGGAAAAGGAAGAGGCCATCGAGATCCCGACCCACACCCGCACCCGGCACGTCGCCGCGGCGGACCCCGCGGCAGTGCAACAGGCCGCGGACCTGATCAGCACGGCGCAGCGGCCCGTCGCCATCGTCGGGACGCAGTGGTTCTTCTCGCCCTATGCCGACGCGATCCACCCCTTCCTGGACGCCTACGACCTGCCCTGCTTCCTCAACGGGGGCGCCCGCGGCGCCTTGCCGCCGCACGACCCGCGCTTCTTCCGACTGTGCCGCAGCAAGGCCCT
>JAADHA010000599.1:0-1283 GCA_013152105.1 Oligoflexia bacterium
GACGGTATAGCTGCATTTTCCGTACATTCTGGCCAGGTATTCATGGCCTTGGGGGTCAACGGTGATGCAGAAGGGATGAATGCCGAGTTTGCGGGCCTCCATCAGGGCGGCGCGCGTGTCTTCCTGGGCATAGCGGTCGCTGTAATGGTCGCAGCCACAGTCCAGCGGCTTGCCGTCGGACAGGATGACCAGCAGCTTGACCCGGCTGTGGTGCCGCGCCATCAGTCGTGTGGCGTGCCGGATGGCCGCGCCGTCGCGGTTCTCCATCTTCCAGGTGATCCGCCCGACTCGTTCGCGGGCGCGGTCGTCCCACGGGTCGGTGAAGTCCTTGGCGATGTAGAAGGCGACCTGATCGCGGCCGTAGCCTGAGAAGCCCCAGATCGCGCAGGCGTCGCCGATGGCATCGACGGCCTCGGCGATGAGCACCAGGGCTTGCTTTTCGACGTCGATGATGCGCCGCCCCTCGGCGTTAGCGACTTCGTTGGTGCTGCTGCTCATGTCGACGAGGAAGGCGACAGCGACATCCCGGTCGCGGGGGTTCTGGCGGGTGTACAGGCGGTCGTCTGGGCTGCCGCCGGCACGCCGCTCGGTGATCGCGGCGACCCAGGCATCCAGGTCGATATCGTCTCCGTCGGACATGCCCCGCTGGCGGCGGATCGCGTCGGGGCGCAGGGCTTCGAAGCTACGGCGTACCTGGCTGATCAGGGGACCGTGTTGGTCGCGGACCTTGCGCACAAAGTCGGGGCTGCCTGGCTTGAGGTCGTACTCAGTCAGGCGCACCCAGCGCGGCTTGTGGTCGTCGATCGCCGTGTCCCATTCGGGGTAGAGGTGGACGTTTCTGCGTGCCTGGACATCGGGGTCCAGGGCGACGCCGCGGGCGGCGGGGCGATCGTTATCGGGGACGCGCTGTGGGTCGCGCCGCTCGGTCAGGCCACCGTCGGGAGCCTGCATGCGCTCGAGCATCGCGGCCATCTCTTCATAGGAAGAACCTTTTTGGCGGGCCTGGGAACGCGCATCGGCGAGCTCGCTGTCTTCTCCCTTTCCCCGCAGCTCGCGCAACAGGGCCAGCGCGCGGACTTCGATGTCGCGCTGGTCGCTGTCGAGGTGGTCCAGATCCAGGTCCGCCCCCAGGGGGTCGGCGGAGACGGGCTGGTAGTCCAGCTCGTCCGCGTCGCCGTCGGGTGGGCGAGCATCCCGGCCGGTCTCTTGGACTGGCCCCTGGTCCGGCCGGTCCCTGCTGGCCTTGGAGCCACCGTCCTGACCGCCGTCCTGGTCGGCGCGCT
>JAADHA010000599.1:1302-2498 GCA_013152105.1 Oligoflexia bacterium
AGCCTTTTGCAGCAGGGCGTAGATCACCGGAAAGGCGCCTTGGATCGCCGCCACGGTGTCCGCCACCGTGGCGTCCGGGCCGCGGACCCGGTCGAGGTGGGGCGCGGCCTGCTGCGCGGCAGCCAGCGCGTCTGGGTCGGGCAGCGTCGGCGGGGGCATTCTGAGCGCACTTCGGGCCAGCCACTCCACGGCCTGTTCGGCCGGAGCCAGCGTCGCGGGGTCGGGACGCTCAGCTCGCCAGCCCGCCTGGTGGTCGCGGGCGAGGGCATCCATGTCTCGCCCGACACCGGGATACTCCTGGCGCACCCGGGCCTCGACCCGGACATTCTCCAGGACACGGAACAGGTCGCCCGCCAGGGCGGTGTTCGGGAAGGCCCGCAGCAGGCGCTCTTGCTCCAATTCACCGGGGCGAGGCTCGGGCCAGGTCCCCGGCAGACGGTCGAGGTCCAGGTCCAGCGTGCCGAACTCCAGGTAGCCGGCGCTGCGCGCGGTCAGCACGCGGTACATCAGGCGGTCGCGCTCGTCTCCGAAGCGGTCGATGACCGCCGGCAGGTACAGGTGGCGGCCGTCGGTGAAGGCGCGATCACCTTGGGCAGGGCGCACACCGACCGTCTCACCGCAGTGCGCCCGGGCGTAGAGGGTGAGGCGGCGCTGGACATCGGGCAGCGCCACGCCTCGGGCCAGGGCTTCGGCTTCGCGACGGCCCTGGCCGGACTCCATGCGCAGGAAGGACTCGGCCTTGCGCGCGCTGTCGCCGTGCAGCTCGATTCCGCGGGAGACGTAGCGGGCGAGCGCGGCGTCATCGAAGCGCGCGAGCAGGTCAGGCAGCGTGCGTACCAGCAAGGGCAGCGCCGCGGGCCGGTCGTGCAAGACCGCGCCCAGCAGCTTGACGTAGCGGCCTCGCGCGGTCTCGGGCACCTGGGCCAGGTGGTCGGGCAGGGTGTAGGCCACGGTCCGGCCCAGCTCGGGCTCGGCTCGGGCCGCGTCAACGACCAGACGGCTGTAGGCCCGCGCTGTGGGGGCGCCCAGCGTGTCCTCGACCGCGCGGACGTTGCGCGCCCAGGCCCGCAGGGCTGTGATGTCGGTGCGCGCCAGGATGGCGGCTGGCCCGGCCAGCGTGCTGATGTGGTGCTGTGCCGCGTGGCTGGCCGAGGCCAGGCGGGCGCGGAAGCGGGAGCGGACACGGCGGGCCATGG
>JAADHA010000599.1:2535-3603 GCA_013152105.1 Oligoflexia bacterium
AAGCCTCCTGCCTCCTGCCTCCCGCCTCCCGCCTCCCGGAGACCTCCATGCTGACTGGACTGCGAACCACCGTGTACTCGGTCCCGGACCTGAAAGCCGCAGCCGACTGGTACACCGAGTTGCTGGGCTACGGGCCCTACTTCGACCAGCCCTTCTATGTTGGCTTCAATGTCGGCGGCTTCGAGTTGGGCCTGTTGCCCGGGCGGGCCGACCAGGGTCGGGCCGATGCGGCCGCGGTCGTCTGCTACTGGGGCGTGGCGGACGTGCCCACGGCGGTGGCGCGCTCGATCGCCTTGGGCGCGAGCCTGGTCGAGGACGCCCACGATGTCGGTGGTGGCATCATCCTCGCGTCGCTGCTCGATCCCTTCGGCAATCCCCTGGGGCTCATCGACAATCCCGAGTTCCGAGCCGCGCTGGGCCAGCCCGCCGCGACCCCGGCTGACCTCTCACCGCGCTCGATCCAGCGTGATGTCCAGCTACCGGCGTCCCCCGAGCAGGTCTTTTCGATGTGGACCACGTCCGCGGGCCTGGCGCGGTGGTGGGTCAGCGACGCTCGGATCGAGTTGTCCTTGGGCGGTGCCTTCACGCTGCGCTTTCTCCTGGATCAGCCGCCCGGCTTGCAGGGAAGTGAGGACTGCCGGATCCTGTCCTGGCTCCCCAACCGGATGCTGTCCTTCTCCTGGAACGCCCCGCCGCACCTGCCGACGCGCGGCCAACGCACCCTGGTGGTCCTGGAGTTTCTGGCGGAAAAGGGCGGCACGCGTCTGGTGCTGAACCACCACGGCTGGCCCACCAGTGGCCTGGCGGATGAAGCCTCGGGCTGGCCGAAGACGCTGGCCTACTTCGAGCAGGCTTGGACCGCTGTGCTGGCTCGTCTGGCTCAGGTGCTGGCTGAGCAGGCGAGTTGAGCGCTACGGTGTCGCGCTTGACAACAGCGGTGGTCTGATGGTCGGGCGCTTCCAGAACCTGTTGGACCGGGCGCGCGGGGGGCTCGCTTCGCCCCGACTGCCGCTGCTTGCCGCCGTGTTGAGCGTCGTCCTGTGCCTGCCGGCCCTGCTCACTGGCTTT
>JAADHA010000026.1 GCA_013152105.1 Oligoflexia bacterium
CACCAACTCCTGCGTTGCCATCGTCGAACAGGGCGATCCGCTGGTGATCCCGAACGACGAGGGCAGCCGCACCACGCCTTCTGTCGTCGCCTTCACCCAGGACGGTGAACGGCTGGTCGGGCAGATCGCCCGGCGACAGGCGGTCACGAATCCCGCGCGCACGATCTACGCGGTCAAGCGCCTGATCGGACGCCGCTTCGGCGACACCGAGGTCGAAAAGTCGATCTCGATCAGCCCCTACACCATCACCGCGGCAGAAAACGGTGACGCCTGGGTCAAGGTCGACGGGGACCTCATGTCGCCCAGCCAGATCAGCGCGATGGTGCTGGAGAAGATGAAGAGCGTGGCAGAGGCCTACCTGGGCCAGGAAGTGCGCCGGGCAGTGGTCACGGTGCCGGCCCACTTCAACGACTCCCAGCGACAGGCGACCAAGGACGCAGGGCGCATCGCCGGCCTCGAAATCGAGCGGATCATCAACGAGCCGACCGCGGCCGCGCTCGCCTACGGCCTGGGACGCAAGGAACACGAACGCATCGCGGTCTTCGACCTGGGTGGCGGGACCTTTGACATCTCGATCCTGGAGCTCGACGCTGGTGTATTCGTGGTCCGGGCCACCAACGGCGACACCTTTCTAGGTGGCGAAGACTTCGACATTCGCATCGTCGACTGGCTGCTGACTCGCTTCGAGAAGAAGACGGGCATCGACTTGCGGACCGAAAAGGTCGGCATGCAGCGGCTCAAAGAAGCGGCCGAAAAGGCCAAGCACGAGCTGTCCTCCGCCACCGAGACCGACATCAACCTGCCCTTCATCGCCAGCGACGACACGGGTCCGGTCCACCTGATCGAGACCCTGTCGCGTCAGGTCCTCGAAGACCTGGTGGCCGACCTCATCGGCCGCCTGGATGGACCCTGCAAGCAGTGCCTGAGCGACGCTGAGCTTCGCAAGAGCGACCTCAACGCCGTCTTGCTAGTGGGGGGCATGACGCGCATGCCCCGCGTCCAGGAAAAGGTCCGCGAGATCTTCGGACGGGAACCCGAAAAAGGCATCAACCCGGACGAAGTCGTCGCGGTCGGCGCCAGCATCCAGGCCAGCGTGCTCCAAGGCGAAGTCAAGGATGTCCTGCTGCTGGATGTCACGCCGCTGACGCTGGGGATCGAGATCGCTGGTGGCCTGACCGAACCCATCATCCCTCGCAACACCACCATCCCCTGCCGCAAGTCCAAGATCTTCACCACCGCCACCGACAATCAGGACCTGGTCCGCGTCCATGTCTTGCAAGGCGAACGCGAGATGTCGACCGACAACAAGTCACTGGGCAGGCTCGAGATGCAGGGCCTCCCGCCCGCGCCGCGCGGCGTGCCCGAGATCGAAGTGACCTTCGAGATCGACGCCAATGGCATCATTCACGTCCGCGCCAAGGACCTGGGCACCAGCCGGGCGCAGTCACTGCGAATCGTGTCCGACAGCGGCCTCTCCGAGTCCGAGATCAGCGAGATGATCAGCTCGGCCGAGACCTACCGCTCTGAAGACCAGAACCGTCGCCACGTGGCCGAGGCCAGAAACCAGCTCGACGGGCTGATCTACAACACGTCGCGCAGCTTCGAGGAGTTCGGCAGCGGACTCGATCCCGACGACGCCGAGCTGGTGCGCGAAGCCCTCTTCGCGGCCGAGGACGCCATGGAGTCGGGCGATCTCGACCTGATCCAGGGGGCGCACGACGACCTGTTCGCGGCGGCCCAGCGGCTGGCCGATGTCATCTACGGTGGCCTCCGCGACCAGTTCGCCGAACAAGACGAACTCCAGGATGACGCGCCATTGGACGACGAGATGGCCGATGAGACGGCCGATGAGACGGCCGATGAGCCTGGTGACGAACCGCCAGCCTGATCGCCCCGCCGGCCGGCCGCCCTGATAGCCGGGGCACCCCGTCTCGTCGCGCACCCGACCGCCCCGCAATAGGGGAGCTTCTGCTCTCCTTCCTGGGAGCGGTGGAGTGAGCCCTTGGCCCGTCGAGACTACTACGCGATTCTGGCAGTCGACCGACGGGCCGATGTCGAAGAGATCAAGAAGTCCTTTCGGGCGCTGGCAAAGCGCTACCACCCTGATCGCAACCCTGACGACCTGGACGCGGACCGGCGTTTTCGCGAGGTCGTCGAGGCCTGGGACGTCCTGGGCGACCCCGAACAGCGAACCCGCTATGACCGGCTGGGCCCCTTCTATCGCCCCGACGGACGCCCCCCCAGTCCCGACGACATCCAGGCCGTGGTCGGCGACGCGCTGGCCAGCATCTTCCGACGGCGGCCTCCGCCAGAACGGGGCGAAGACCTACGCTACGCCCTGACGATTACGCTGGAACAGGCGGCCCTCGGGACCGAGTCCTCGATACAACTCAGTCGAATGGCACGCTGCCGTCGCTGCAAGGGCAGCGGCGCCGAACCCGACGGCGGAACCCGCGTGTGCGACCAGTGCAAGGGCGACGGCAAGACCAGCAAGGGTCGACTCCTTCGCGGCAAGTGCCCACGCTGCGATGGACGCGGTTTCGTGGTCGTCCAGCGCTGCAAGAAGTGCCGTGGAAAGGGCCGACGCAGTCGAACCGACACCCTCAAGCTTCGCGTCCCCGCGGGGGTTGCGACCGGCCAGAAGCTGAAGATCCAGGGCAAGGGAAATGTCCCGCGCCGCGGAAGGGGAAAACCCGGCGACCTGTTTGTGTTGATCGAGGTAGCCCAGCACGCCCTGTTCCGGCGTCGGGGCCAGGACTTGTTCTGCGAGGTCCCGATCACCGTGACCGAGGCCGCACTGGGGGCCGAGATCCGGGTCCCGACCCTGGACGGTTCCACCACCATTCGAGTCCCGGCTGGCACGCCCTCGGGACAGATCCTGCGGCTGGCTGGACGGGGCCTGCAACGGGTCAGCGGCAAGGGACGCGGCCGCCGTGGAGACATCCACTACAAGGTCATCATCGAAGTTCCAACCGAACTCACGGACGACGCTCGCGCGGTCCTGCACGACCTGAGCCAGCGACTCGGAACCGACGCCTACCCCCTGCGGCAGGCCTACACCGAACAGATCAAGGAGCGAAGCTGATGAAGTCTTCGCGGCGCGTCTCCAGGCCCCCGGGCAACCCGTTCAATCGCAAGATGCTGCTCCCCCTGCTGCTGGTGGGGCTGTTGGGGACGGCTGGGCGGCGCCGCCGGGCAGCCGAGCCCCCAGCGCTCGTGCTCACCGCCGTGGCCCAGGCTTCCGAAGACCGCGGCGCGGTGATCGCCGAGCTGGAGCGCTACCTTGCGGGCTCACCCAACCCGGACATCGTCCCCTGGGCTCAGGTCTGGGTCGGCGAGCAGCGGCGTATCGCCGGCGATCTACAGGTAGCACGCGGCTGGTTCGAGGCCGCCGCCCTGGACCATCCGACCCACATCGTCAAGGACGCAGCCGTGCTGGGCATGGCGCTGGTCGACGCCGAAGACACGCTGTCTGGCAACACCCTGGCCACGATTCAGCTCATGGACCCGCCAGTCTGCCCCGACACCATGCGCGCCGACCGCCTTCGCGTGCTGGCCCGCACGGCCGCCAACGAAGGCACGATGACGCGCAAGGTCCGCGAAATGGCCGTCCAAGCTCGAGACCTGGCCAAGGGCGACGCCGTCGTAGAAGCCCGCGTCGAGCTGGTCCTGGCCGACCTGCTGGTCGATGATCAGCAGATGGGCTCGGGGCCCACCACTGGCCCAGACGGCCTGCCCCTGTCGCCCGAACAGCAGGCCCTCACCCGTGCCCGACAGGCCATGCAGCGCCACGCCTTCGAAGACGTCATCGCCCAGGCAGACAAGCTGGTGGCGATGGCTCCAGACTCGGACGAAGCCACCCAGGCTGGCTGGCTCAAGAAAAGGGCCCAGGCCAAGGATCCAACGGTGGCCGGACGGGTCGGCGTCCTGCTGCCCCTCTCCGGCGTCTTTGGCACCCCGGCACGGCGAATCCGCGACGCGATCAACCTGGCCAATGACCTGGCGGGCAAGCCCTTGGAATTGGTGTTCGTCGACACCACTGCCGACGCCGAGACGGCCGTCGGACAGGCACAGGATCTGGTCCTCGAAAAGGGCTGTGTCGCCTTGCTCGGTCCGCTTCACCGCGACGTGGTCGCGGCGGTTGCGCCGATCGCTCAGGGCCTGGGTGTGCCCATGATTGCGCTCACCCAGTCCGGTGATCCAACGTCTGCCGGGCCCTATGTCTTCGATGGATTTCTCTCGGTCCAGCGACAGGTGGACGCCCTGGTCGACTTTGCAATGGAGAACCGTGGGCTGCGCTCTTTCGCCATCCTCCATCCGCGCAACGCCTATGGCGATCGGGCCCGCGATCTCTTCGTCGCCGCCGTGAGTGCCCGAGGTGGCACCGTGCCCCAGATCGTGCCCTATGACCCGGACAGTCATGACTTTCGCGAAGAGGCCCGACTGCTGGGACAGAAGCACGGCATGCGTCCCGAGAAGGGCAAGCCAGATCCCCCCCTTGTCGAATTCGACGCTATCTTCCTGCCGGACAGTTTCCGCCGCGCCACCCTGGTCGCCAGTGCGCTGGCCTACGAGGAATTCCCCATTGGAACCTTCCGACCCCGCTTCGGCGGGCCGGGCCTCCCACTGTTGGGTCTCAACGGCTGGGACAACGACGCGGTCGTGGCTGAGGGCGGCAGGTATATGCGCGGTGCCATCTTCGTGGACGCCTTCCAGGCCACCTGCCATCTCCCGCCATCACCGGCTTTGTAGCCGCCTATGAAGACGCCTATAACAAGGCGCCCGTCGTGCTCGACGCGGTGGCCTATGACACCACCCGCATCGTCGTGGCCGCGGTCCAGGCCGGTGGGGATGACCGAGACGTGATCCGCGACCAGCTCAGCCAGGTCGAGCTGATCGGACCGGTGACCGGCGCGACTGGCTTCAACGCAGAACGAACGGTCGACCGCTCGCTGCTGATCCTCACGGTCGGCGACCAGGGTATCGTGCCCTGGCAGCCCCCCGAAGCCCTGGCGGATCCGCTGTCTCCATCCGGCGAAGACCCACCGCCCGCCCCGACACCCTGAGCAGCCGCCCCGCTGCCGTGCTAGCTTGAGACACCGACATCCCCAGACAATGCCCGACGAACCCGACGAAGCCAGCTTGATCGAGACCATCATCGATCACCGTCCCGCTCGCAGCCGACACCGTCCCGGCGGGCACCCATCCGCCCAGCCGGGTGACGATGCAGCGCTCGTGTCTCCGGGGGTCGTCGTCACGGTCGACGCCATGGTCCAAGGCGTACACTGGGACCAACGCTCCAGCGGTGCCGATGTCGGCTGGAAGCTGGCCGCGGTCAACGCCTCCGATGTCGCGGCCATGGGCTGCCGCCCCACGTGGACCCTGCTGACCATGTCGCTGGCATCCCCCGTCGATGGCTCTTGGGTGGAAGACTTCAGCCGGGGCCTTGGCCAGGGACTGTCCTGCTGGGGCGCCCAACTTGTCGGGGGCGACACCACCGCAAGCCCGGGCCCGACCCTGTTGACCTTGACCATGGCGGGCCAAGGCGACCACCCGGTGCCCCGGGCCGGAGGACGCGCCGGTGACCTGTTGTGGGTGACAGGCACCCTGGGCGACGCGGCCGCTGGCTTCCTGGATGACGACCCGGCCGGCCTCGCCTGGCTGCGACGACCCCATCCACCGGTCGATCTGGGCGCCGCCTTGGGAGACGCCCAGCTCGCCACGGCGATGATGGACATCTCCGATGGGCTCTTGCGCGATCTTCCGCGGCTGTGCCGCGCCAGCGGAACCGGAGCAAGCGTCGACGCCGCGGCCCTCCCTGCCGGCCCCTACCTCCAACCGCTCTCACCAAGCCAGCGGCTGGACCGCCAGGTCGCGTTCGGGGAAGACTACCAGCTCCTGTTCAGCAGTCGGCCCGAGTCCGCTCCCGCTGTACGTGCGCTGGCTGCCCAGCAACAACTGGCCGTCGCGTGCATCGGGCAGCTCACCGAGTCCCCAGACGTGCGTCTGAAGGGTGGACAGACCTGGCCTGCCGCACGGTTCGACCACTTCCCACCTGCCGGCACTGCTCTGTGATCCGCATCCTCCTGCTCATCGCTGCAGGATCGACCGCTGCCTGGGCCGCGGTCACGGGGGACGATGTTCCCCTCGCCGGCCTCGGGGTCAGCGGCCTCGGGGTCAGCGGCACCGTGGTCTTCGCCCTGGTCCTCCTGCTGTTCTCAGGCTTCTTCTCGGGCTCCGAGACCGCCCTGTTCAGCCTGCAGCCGATTGACCGGCGCACCTTCACCAAGGGCGGACCCGTCGACCAACTGCTGCGCGAACCTCGCCAGACCCTGGCCTCGCTGCTGATCGGAAACGAATTCATCAACGTCCTGCTCTCCAGCGTCACGGCCGGACTGATCGCCCAGTTTTTTCCTGGGCGCGCGTGGCTCAATGTGTTGATCGTGACGCCGATGCTCCTGCTCTTCGGCGAAGTCGTGCCCAAGACCCTGGCCTTGAGACTGAACCGGCGCATCGCCCCGATGGTCGCCCCCCTGCTGCGCCTGTTCTCACGCTTTGTGACGCCGCTGCGTTGGTTGATCACGCGGGTCGCGGACGCGGCCCTGGTCTTGACCGGTGGCACCCTGGCACCCAGGCAGGCGGCCCTGCGCGAGGCCCAGCTTCGCAACCTGGTCGAGCAGGGTCGGCGAGCGGGCGCGGTTGGACCGATGGAAGAAGAGATGATCCAGAAGGTCTTCGAGTTCGGCGACCTGACGGTCAGTCGCTTGATGACCCCCCGGCCCGACATTTTCAGCCTGAAGCTCCACAGCCCCTGGGGCGAGATCATCGACCAGCTTCGCACCTCCAGCCGCAGCCGGGTGCCCATCTGGGAGGGCCGACCCGACAACATCATCGGGATCCTGATCCTCAAGGACCTGTTGCCCCACCTCGCCTCGCGCTTTCGCGAAGTCCACGGAAAAACAGGTGATCCCCGAGAGCTGGCCCTGACCACCCGCCAGCTTCAAAAGATCCTGCTCCCGGCCCACTTCGTACCGACCAGCAAGCGGGCCGAGGACATGCTGGCCGAGTTTCGAGAGCATCGCTTCCACCTGGCCATCGTCGTCGACGAACACGGCAATGTGGTCGGCCTGGTGACCCTGGACGACCTGTTGGCCGAGCTGGTGGGCGAACTCTTGGACGAGAGCGACCACCTCACGCACGACGTGACCGAGGGCGTCGACGGCGTCTACACGGTACGCGGGCATATGGACGTCGATGACTTCGCCGAACGCTTCGATGTCACGCTCCCGGATGGCGAGTACGACACGGTGGCTGGCTTCATCCTGGACCGTCTCGGCGCCGTGCCGGACAGGGGCGCCGAGGTCAGCTTCCAAGGCGTCCGCTTCACGGTGAAAGAGCTCGAGGGCCAGCGCATCACAAGCGTCTGCGTGCGCCTGCCCTCGCTGACTCCGGTCGACGCGCTGCACGAAGGCGGTCAGCCATGAGCAGCACCGCGCTGGTCGTCATGGTCCTGCTCTGCCTGGTGCTCGAGGGCTTCTTCTCGGGTTCCGAGATCGCCCTGGTCTCGGCCAACCGCATGCGACTTCGGGCCGACGCCGAAGCGGGGCACCGTGGTGCAGCGGTGGCGATTCAGATGCTGGAGCGACCCACCTGGCTTCTGGGCACCTGCTTGATCGGCACCAATGTCACCAACGTCACCGGCGCCACGGTCACCGCCGTGCTCGTCTCGCGACACCTTGGCCTGCCTGAAGCCGCGGCGGTCCTGTTCTTCTGGCCCCTCACCCTGACTTTGGGTGAGATGGTGCCCAAGGCCGTCTACCAGCATCACGCCAACGCGATCACGCCCATCGTCGTCCTCCCTCTGCGTGCGCTCTCTGTCGTGTTCTCGCCGGCCCTCTTCCTCTTTGAGCGCGTCACACGCGCCCTGGGCGCGGACACCGGCGATGGGCAGCCCGCGGTCAGCCGAGAAGAACTTCGACTGCTCTTGGACCTGCCACAAGGCGCCGGGAGCGACCTGCGCCCCAAGGATCAGGCCCTGATCCGCCGCGTCTTTCAATTCACCGAGTCCGATGTCGAAGCCGCGATGGTTCCGCTCATCGAGATCGTCGCCGTGCCAACGACCACGACCGTGGCCCAGGTCGCTCGCCGGATGGCGATCAGCGGCCACTCGCGCCTGCCGGTCTACCGCGACCGGATCGACCAGATCGCTGGGGTCGTCCTGCACCAGGACGTCCTGGCCGCCACGGACTGGAACGCCACGGTCAACACCGTGATGCGCACCTGCATGTTCGTGCCCGAATCCAAGCAGGTCGACGAACTGTTGGTCGAGATGCGACGAAACAGGGCCCATATGGCCGTGGCCGTGGACGAGTATGGCGGTGCCGTGGGGGTCATCACGATCGAGGATTTGTTGGAAGAGATCGTCGGCGAGATCGAAGACGAGAGCGACCGCAGCCGAGACCTGGTGCGCCGTATTGACCAGCGCGAGTGGCTGGCCAGCGGCCGCGCCGAGCGCGAGCACCTGCAACAAGCGTGCGGACTGCTGCTGCCAGACGGTGACTTTGAGACCCTGGCCGGGTACATCCTACAGGCGCTGGGTCGGGTTCCCCGTCCTGGCGAGTACGTCAGCATCGATGACTTCGTGTTGACGGTGACCAAGGCCAACGACCGGGCCATCGTCGAGGTGGCGCTGCGCCGTCGGCGATAGGTCCGCCCCCCGGACTGGGAGACCGCACATGGATGCCATCAAGCTCATCGCCGACTGGGACCCACGCCCCGGCTACGCCCTGACCCCGGCCGAGCGTGTCTCCAGAAAAGCGACGATGGCCTGCAAGGTCTTCCGTCATCCACATCTCGAGCGCCAGCAGGCGCCGGACCCCACCCCCGCGGACGGCGAAGTGGTGGTCAAGATCCGCAACTGCGGTGTGTGCGGCAGCGACACCCACAGCGTAGAGACGGACGCCGATGGGTACATGATCTTCTCGGGACCGGCCCGCTTCCCCTGCATTCTGGGACACGAGTACTCCGGGGAAGTCGTCGCGGTGGGCGGTGGTGTCCGCAACCTGGTCGTCGGTGACCTGGTCACAGCCGAGGGCATGCTGTACTGCGGCGTCTGCGAGGCATGCCGCAAGGGCTGGTTCAACCAGTGCATCCGCCTGGACATGGTCGGCTTCAGCAGCCCGGGTGCCTACGCCGAGTACATCAAGGTCCACGAAAAACACTGCTGGAAGCTCAACGGACTGGCCGAACGCCTGGGTAGCGCCGCGCTGGCCTGCGAACAGGGTGCCCTGGTAGAGCCCGTTGGATGCTCCTTCAACGGCATGTTCGTGGCCGCCAAAGGCATGACACCGGGTAGCCACGTCGCCGTCTTCGGCTGCGGCCCAATCGGCCTGGGCGCCATCGCCCTGGCCAGAGCCACCGGGGCCGCGACCATCGTCGCCTTCGACTTGTCTCCGACCCGCCTGGACTGCGCGCTGGCGATGGGCGCCGACCAGGCCCTCGATGTGCGCAGCCTGGCATCCCAGGGGGGCAGCCCCAGCCAGATCATGCGCGAGATCTCCGACGGCTGGGGCAGCGATATGGTCATCGAAGCCGCGGGTGCCGCCATCCAGACCATGCCCGAGATCGAGCGTGCCCTGGCACCCGCCGGCAAGGTCGTCTACCTGGGCCGCACAGGCGAGCGGGCGCCGGTCATGCTGGACATCCTGGTCAGCGGGGCCAGCAGCATCGTCGGTGCTCGCGGCCACGCCGGTGGTGGCGTCTACCCACAGATCATCCGAATGCTGGAGCATGGCGTGCTGGACATCGGCGGCATGATCAGCCACCGCATGGACTTGCTCGACGCCGCCGCCGCCGTGCAGCGCAGCAAGACTCGGGAGGACGCGAAAATCATGCTGGTCGCGTCCTGATCTACGTCCCACGCGCCGCGCCGCCAGCCACAGACTCAGAGGGTCTTGCCGGTACTTCCGCCTGAAATCTTGTGACCATTGGTCGTGTCCGTGCCCGCCGCGTCTTGCTGCCGGTCGTCGCATTCCGCCGCCGGACGAAGGTCGAAGACGCGCCGGATCAGGTCTTCCAGACCGGTGTCGAACAACAGCTTTGGCGCGCCATGGGGTGGGTGGAGCGCCCACCGCCCAAGCTCGGCGTTGTGTGCCAGGCGGTAGCCCTCGGCCAGCCCGTCACCCAGGACCTGGACCTGATCCAAGTCCCCAACCGACTCGAAACGCAAGGTCTTGCCACCATATCGCACGATGACGCGATCCTGGGCGGAGCTCACCTTGGCGTGACCCAGCGCCTTGCCAAAGTCAGCGAGGTCCTTCAACAGGCGCGCCCTGCACAAGCGGGCCTGGGCCCGCTGGATATCGCGGGCCGCATCGGCCTTGCGTTGCGCATCGACGCGCTGATCAAGTGCCGCCTTGAGCCGTCGCGCCAGGCTGCGTCCCCGGCCGGTCTCTTTGCTTGCCACACGCGCCTCCAACCGACCTCAGAGCGGCATTGTTGGCACCCTTCACACCGAGCCGCCAAGCCGTCTCAGAATAACGCGCCCAGCCCTCGATTGACGCGCTCTTCCGGGCCATGGTAGGAACAGCCCGCCTCGACCTGAACGCCTGGATATGGGCGCATGGTCATGGACCCCATCATCTGAAGGATCCGGCTGCATGGGCAAGGCCATCGGAATCGACCTGGGTACCACCAATAGCTGCGCCGCCATCATGGACGGCTCCCGGCCCCGGGTGATCACGCAACGCGGCGGAAACGCCACCATTCCATCGGTGTTCGCGATCGACGAGAAGGGCAACCGCCTGGTCGGCCAGGAAGCCAAGCGCCAAGCGCAGCTCAATCCGTCGAACACGGTCATGGCCGCGAAGCGCCTGATCGGACGAAACTTCCACAGCAAGACCATCGACAAGGTCCGGCAGATCTTCACCTACGAGATGCTCGAAGGTGACAACTCCGAAGTGCTGATCAAGGTGAAAGACCAGGTCTTCACCCTGGAACAGATCAGCGCCGCGATCCTGCGTCGAATCAAGGAAGTCGCTGAAGACGCGCTGGGCAGCAACATCGAGCAGGCCGTGATCACGGTCCCCGCCTATTTCAATGACCGCCAACGGCAGGCGGTCCGCAACGCCGGCAAGCTGGCGGGTCTGAAGGTCTTGCGGATCCTCAACGAACCGACCGCGGCCGCCTTGGCCTATGGACTCGGCAGGAACCTCTCGCAGCGCATCGCCGTCTACGATCTGGGCGGTGGGACCTTCGACATCTCGGTCATTGACATCAAGGACCGGATCTTTGAAGTCATCGCCACCGGCGGCGACACCTTCTTGGGCGGCGTCGACTTCGATGATCGCCTGATGCAGCACGTCCTGGAGCGCTTCCACCAAGAACACGGGATCGACCTGGCCTGGGACCGCGTCGCCATTCAGCGGATCCGCGACGCGTCCGAGACCGCCAAGATCGAATTGTCCAGCAAGAAGACCACCCGGATCCACATCCCCTACATCGCCAAGGGCGACGATGGACCGCTCGATGTTGACATCCAGATCGGGCGCGAGCGGCTGGAAGAGCTGACCGGAGACCTGGTTGGGCGCACCGTCGAGACCTGCCAGCGCATCTTCAAAGAAGCGGGTACCGGGGCCGGCGAGATCGATGAGATCCTGCTGGTCGGCGGCCAGTCGCGCATGCCCATGGTGCAGCAGGCCGTCACCGAGTTCGCCGGAAAGCCGCCTTGCAAGGGTGTCCATCCAGATGAAGCTGTCGCGCTGGGCGCCGCCATCATGGCACAGTCCCTGGCCAGCTCGACCGGCAGCAACGTCACCCTGCTCGACGTCCTCCCGATGCCCATCGGCATCAACAAGCGCGACGGCACGATGCATGTGCTGTTCCAGAAGAACCAACCTCTGCCGGACTACAAGACCCGAACCCTGACCACCAGCAAGGACGACCAGCGGTCGATCATGTTGCGAATCTACCAGGGTGAAAGCCGAATCGCGCTCGAGAACGAACTACTCGGGACCTTCGTCTTCAGTGGGATCCGGCCGGCCAAGCGCGGCCACGTGCAGATCGAGGTCACCTTCCACATCGACAGCGAGGGCATCCTCAACCTGTCAGCCCGTGACAAGGCCACCGGACAGACGGTCGAGTCGACCCTCAAGCTGGGAATGGGCAAGAAGAGAAAAAAGAAGAAGAAGAAGAGGCGCCCCACCCCGCCCACTTCGCGCCGTGAGCAGACCGAAAAGGCCGCCGCACCCAAGCCAGCAGCCCCCTCATCGCTGGGCATGCCCCGTTCGTCCCTCGCGAAAGACATCGGCGGCGCGATGCACGCGACGCCCGGCGACGACGACAAGACGATGCTCGCTGGAAAGCCTCCCGACCGCCTCCAGCCAGACGGGGCCAAAGACAGCGCCCCGCCGTCGGCAACTCCGGTCACGCCACAGCCGACCAGCGACTCCGCCAGCACTCCTCCCACCGCCAGTACCCCCAGTACCGCCGCACCGGCTGGAGACATCAAAAAGGAGCTCGCCCAGGCACGCGAGTCCGCCAAGAGCCGCAAGCGTCCACAAGATCCAAGTACCAAGAACGAGACGGTTCTGGGCAAGGTGATGGGCTGGTTCAAGGGCCTCTTCGGCGACTGACCATGGAACTGTCCCAGGTCCGCGTGGTGCTGGTACGACCGCGCGGCCCCACCAACGTCGGCGTTGCGGCCAGGGCCATCGCGAACCACGGACTGGGTGAGTTGGTCCTGGTGGCGCCGCAGTGCTTCGATCCGGAAGAGGCCCGCTGGCGCGGTCCGGGCGCCCGATCGGTCATTGACGGCATGCGCATCGTCTCGACCGTGACACAGGCGGTGGCAGGAGCCCGGCTGGTTGTCGGTGCCACCGCGCGCCGACGACGCTGGGACTGGCCCGTCTGGAACGCCAATATGCTGGCCGATGCGGTCATCGACCAGCACGGCCCCGCGGCCTTGGTCTTTGGCCCCGAGGACGCGGGCTTGAGCAACGACGAACTGGAGCCCTGCACCGCGGTTCTGACCCTACGGACCGGGGTCGTATCGTCCCTGAATCTGGCGCAGGCGGTCACCGTGACCGGACACGCCTTGTACAGCCGACAAGCCGCGCGCCGTGCCGATCCCCTGCCCTCCCCCAGACCGGCCACGGCCGATGTCATCCACGCCGTGATGACCCAGGCATCCACGGTGCTCGCGCTGGGCGGCTATCTTCGCGGACGGTCCAAGCAACAGGTCCGCAGCACGCTGGTCCGCATGCTGGGGCGCCTGGCACCGACCCAAACCGAGGCCGCGATCCTGGGCGGGATGGTGCGCCATGTGCGATGGACCCTGACCCACCCCGACCACCCCGATGCGGTGGCTCTTCGGGTCGCTCATTC
>JAADHA010000441.1 GCA_013152105.1 Oligoflexia bacterium
GCTCTACCTGTTCTACGGCGGGCGGGGGGACTGATCTGCCTCCAAGGATGGGGTCACACGGCGGTGCTTCACCCGCTCAGCCGACGCCGCCCGCCCCCTTCAGCCCGACCAGCAGCCGACGGACCATGACCCGGGTCATTTGACGCCGCCAGTCCAGATCACCGGCGATGGAGCCCTGAGGACGGGTGCGCTTCCACGCACCCTGCGCGATCGCGTCGAGCTGCGGGTCGTCCAGGCGCTGCCCCAGGTAGCTGTTCAGGCCCGGCAGCAGGCGAGGCTTGGGGCTGACGGCGCCGATGGCGATGCGCAGATCAGCCAGGAGATCACCATCAAAGCGGGCCAGGACTGCGACGCTGAGCATGGGGAAGTCGATGGCGCCCCGGACGGTGAGCTTGTCCGCGGCGGCGATGGCGTCGGGATGGGGCTTGGGGACCAGGACGTGGGTCAGCAGCTCGCCGGGTTTCAGGTCGACCTGGTGCATGCCGTCGTATTGGAGCAGGTCAACCAGGGGCACCTGGCGTGGACCGTCGGGCCCCAGCAGCCGCAGGTGGGCGCCGAGGACCAGCAGGGCCGGCACGCTGTCGCTGCATTGGGTCGCGACACAGGATCGCGTGCTGCCGGTGACACAGCACAGGTCGCCTTGTGCCCGCAGGCAGCCGCCCAGGGCGTTGCGCCAGGCGCGGCTCTGGTTGTAGTAGCGGCAGCGCGTGTCCAGCATCACATTGCCGCCCAAGGTGCCCGCGTTGCGGATCTGCGGGGCGGCCACCCGGCTGGCGGCCTGGGCCAGGGGGGACAGGTCGAGCGCGGCGACCCGAGCCAGGCTCATGCCCGCGCCAAGCTTGATCCAGCCGGCCTGGTCGACGCGGTCCTGGGACAGGGCGCGGCCGACCGCGATCACGGTGCGAGGCTGCCGCAGGTCCAGCTTGAGGGTCGGCAGCAGGTCTGTGCCTCCGGCCAGGTAGACCGGATCGGGCGAGGAGCCATACAGCGCGACGGCGTGCTCGGGCGAGTCGGCCTGGACCACGGAGAAGCCCCGCATGCGTAGCATCAGGTCCCTCGGAGGGCGGCCAGCACGTCGACCGGCGTGAAGGGGGTGCGGCGCAGGCGGATCCCCACGGCGTCGTGTACGGCGTTGGCGATGGCCGGGATGATCGGGTGCAGCGGGCCTTCGCCGGCTTCTTTTGCCCCGTAGGGCCCGGCCGGGTCCGGTGTCTCGATGACGATGGCGTGGATCCTGGGCGTCTCTACGCTGGTCGAGATGGCGTACTCCAGCAAGCTGGGGGACAAGAGCAGGCCGCGCTGGTCGACGCGTTGGGTCTCGAAGAGCGCTTCGCCATAGCCCATGGCGACGCTGCCCTCGATCTGGCCCTCGACCAGGGTGGGGTTGATGGCCCGGCCACAGTCGTGGGCGGCCCACACATCGGACACCCGGATCTGGCCGGTCTGTGGATCTACGAAGACCTCGGCGACGTGGGCCGTGGTGCTGTAGGCGGGCGAGGCGCCGATGGTGCCGCCCTGGTAGCTGCCCCCCAGCTTGTGGGTGCGGTAGGCACCCACGGCGACCAGGGGCACGCCGGCCGCGCGCTCCGCCAGGTGCATCGCGTCGGTCACCGAGACCTGGCGATCAGGCTGGGTGCGGTCGAACCATGTGCCCATCCCGACCTGGATCTGGTCCGTCGGAACCTGCCACTCGGCCGCCACCGCCGCGATCATCCGGTCGCGCAGATCAGTCGCCGCTTCCTTGGCCGCCAGGCCGCACATCAGCGTGACCCGCGAGCTGTAGCTGCCCATATCGACGGGCGTGCGGTCGGTGTCCCCGGTGACGACCCGCACGGCGTCCGGGTCGATGCCGAGCTCTTCGGACACCACGCTGACCAGCATGGCGTCGCTGCCCTGTCCGATGTCGCTGGCCCCGCAGGCCAGGGTCAGGCGACCCGAGCGGTCGGCGCTGAGCTGCACGCCGGACTGGGGAAGGCCGTTGGGATGGATGGGGTAGGCCGTACCCGAGATGTACATGGAGCAGGCCACGCCCAGGCCGTGCCCAAAGGGCAGCTTTCCCCGACGCTGTTCCCAGTCGCTGGCCTTGGCCACCGCGTCCAGGCAGGCCAGCAGGCCCACCGTCGGGATGTGCAGCTCGTTGACGGTCTGGCTGTCGCTGGGCAGGGCGTTCTTGCGGCGCAGGGCGATGGGGTCCATGCCGATGCGCTCGGCGATCTCGTCCAGGGCGCACTCCAGCGCGAAGCGAGGTTGCACCGTGCCATGGCCGCGCTTGGGGCCGCAGCAGGGCTTGTTGGTGTAGAAGCGGCGGGCCCGGAAGCGGTAGGCCGGCAGGTCCACCGGCCCGGTCAAGAGCTGACCGGCGTACCAGGTCGTGACCATACCAAAGGAGTGGTAGGCGCCGCCGTCGATGCGAATATCGTCTTCGCACGCGGTGATCTGGCCGTCCCGGGTCGCGCCCAGGCGCAGGTGAAGCTCCATGGGGTGGCGACCCCGGTGGGCCAGGAAGACCTCTTCGCGGGTGTAGAGGATCTTGACGGGGCGTCCGGCCTTGCGCGCCAGGGCGGCCGCGCACAGCTCCAGGTCGAAGGGCTCGGACTTGCCACCAAAGGCCCCGCCGACTGCCGGCTTGATCACCCGGACGCTGGCCGGGTCGATGTCCAGGACATCGGCGATGGTCTTGTGCAGGTAGTGCGGCACTTGGGTGGCCGACCACAAGGTCAGGTGATCGTTGGCGTCCCAGGTGGCCAGCGCACAGTGGGGTTCGATGGGCGCGTGGCTATTGCCCTCGTAGAACCAGGTGTGGTCGATGATCTCGTCGGCGGCGTCGAAGCCACCGTCGACATCGCCGAAGGACAGCTTCACGTCCTTGCAGCAGTTGCTGGACCGTGCCCGACCCTTCCAGTCGGTGTCGTGTACCAGCGTGTCTGATGCCTCGGCGGTGTCCAGGTCCAGGGCCGACGGCAAGACCCGGTAGTCGACGGTGATCAGGGCGCAGGCGGCGTCGGCGGTCTCTTCGTCGATGGCCGCGACGGCCGCGACCCCATCGCCCACGTAGCGCACCTTTTCTGTACACAGTGCGGTCTCATCCGGGGTCCAGGGGATGACACAGTAGGGCTTGGGAAGGTCCGCGCCCGTGACCACGGCGAAGACACCGGGCAGCTTCAGCGCCGCGCTGGTGTCGATGGACAGGATGCGGGCGTGGGGGTGGGGCGATCGCAGGATGCGACCGTGCAGCATGCCCGGCAGTGTGAGATCATCGGTGAAGGGGATCTCGCCAAGCACCTTGCCCAGCCCGTCGCGCTTGCGCTGTCGCGAGCCGATCACCCGGAAACCCGGCGTCGCGGGGCCCGGTTCCGGGTCGCGCCCATCGGCGACCGCCTGGACCGCCGTGATGATCTTGGTGTAGCCGGTACACCGGCACAGGTTGCCGCCCAGGGCCGCGCGGATCTCGGACTCATCGGGGTGGGGCTGCCGCTTGAGCAGGGCATGGGCGCTGACGATCATGCCCGGCTGACAGAAGCCGCACTGAACCGCACCCGCGGCTTCGAAGGCGCGCGCCACGCGGCGGTCCAGGGCTTCAATCGTCTGGATGTCCCGGCCCTGGGCGAGGGTCGCCAGGGTCAGGCAGGACAGCGTGGGTTCACCGTCGATGAGCACGGTGCAGGCGCCACAGTCACCCTTGTCACAGCCCTGCTTGGTCCCGACAAGCCCCAGGCGGAGCCGCAGGACTTCAAGCAGGGTCCACGTCGGTGGCGCAACCACCTGGTGATCCTGGCCATTGACGCGCAGGGTCAAGAGCTGGCCCTGGGGAGAGGGCCGGGGAGAGGGCGCGTCTGGGCGAGGTGGCTCAGCCAAGGAGCTCGCGCTCCAGCACCAGCCGCTGGGCCAGCACAAAGCCGCTGTGCCCCAGGAAGTGCAGCAGGTGCTGCTGGTCCCAGGCCACTTCCGTACGGATCCGCTCGATATGGAAGGCCGTCAGGTTGCGAGCCAGGTGCTCCATCAGGCTGGCGCCGATGTGCTGGCCGCCGTAGCGCTGGTCCACCAGGATGGTGTCCACCACGGCCACGGGTTCAGCGACGCCGTACTCACCGTACTGGACCATGCCCAGCACGGCGCCGACCAGGGTGCCGTCGATCTCGGCGCCCAGGGACACGCGCACATCGCTGGTCGCCAGGGCCCGCGACAAGCGTCCCTCGAACCAGGTCGACCGGGTTCGACCCGTGTGCTGGGCATCCATCGCCACCAGGCGTGCCAGGTCGCCCTGGGTCAGCGTGCGGATGCGTATGTCGGTGCTGCTTCGGTCGAAGTCCATGCCGCGCCTCGTGAGCCAAGCCGGTGGTAGCGGAAGGCGCCCCAGATGGCGGCCCCCATGGCACCAGCGTAGATGGAGAGAGGATCGACCACCAGGGTGATCGGACCGCCCTTGCGCCTGCGGTCGCCGTCCAGGGCTTCCTGAAGCGCTTTTTGAAGACCAATATCGCCCGCCAGTCCGCCGGACATGAAGACCGTTCCTTCGGCCTTCAGGGACCGCAGCAAGCGCGCGAAGCGACCCGCCATGCTGTCGTGGATGCCACGCAGGATGTCGCAGGTGTCGATGCCACGGCTGACCATATTGATGACATCGGTCTCGGCCAGGACCGCGCAGATTGACGAGACGCCCTCGGGCTTCTCGGCGCTGGCCGAGAGGGGGCCGACCTCGGCCAGCGAGACCCCCAGGTAGCGGGCGATGTTCTCCAGGAACTGTCCCGAGCCGGACGCGCATTGGCTGGTCATCTTGTAGTCCAGCACCTTGCCACGCCCGTCCATGGCCACGGCACGCGAGTGAAGCGCGCCCACATCCAGCACGGTTCGGGCGGCCGGGGCCAAGAAGAGGGCGCCGCGGGCGTGGGTGGTCATGCCGTAGAAGTGACCGGTGGCGAAGGGGATCTCTTCGCCCTCGCCGGTGGTGGCGACGTAGTGGATCTGGTCCACGTCAGCGTCCGCCAGGACCCGGCCCACGACTTCATCGACCACGTTGCTGACCGCACGGCGACGGATGCGCGAGGTGGCATGAGCCAACAGTTGGGGTTGGTCCGGGCTGCAGTCCATGACGACGGCCTTTACCGCCCCCGAGCCGACATCGATTCCTGCGGTGATGGTCATGCGGCACCTTTCATGCGGTTGATTTCGGCACCAGGATGGGCGACCCGAAGGGCGAAGATCGCGGCACCCAGGGCACCCGTGTAGATGCTGGCTGGCGAGATGTTGAGTGTACGCTGGCCGTAGTTTTCGACCACCAGGTCCCGTAGCGCCCGGACCGCCGCGGGGTTGTTGGCGACCCCGCCGGTGAAGGTGAACTGGTCGTGGATCCCGCCTGAGCGAGCCAGCAGCGACATCGCGCGCAGGATCACCGCGCGGTGCAGGCCCGCCAGGATGTCCTCGCGGCGTTCGCCCACGCCCAGGCGCTCGCGCAATTCGGCGCCCGCAAAGACCGTACAGGTTGAGTTGATCCGCACTTTGCGGGTGCTCTTCTCGGCGATGGGGCCAAGTTCATGCAGGCCGACATTCATCTCGTCCGCGATGTAGCCCAGGTAGCGACCGCAACCGGCCGCACAGCGATCGTTCATCTGGAAGCTGGTGACGATGCCGTCGCCGTCCACCTGGATCGCCTTGGTGTCCTGGCCGCCGATGTCCAGGACCGTGCGCGTGTCGGGGAACATCGCGTGGGCACCCAGGCCATGGCACAGGATCTCGGAGCGGATCCACTCTTTTGGAAAGGGCAGGCGCGCCCGGCCGTAGCCAGTGCCGACGGTGATCTTGGTGTCAAAGCGGGCGGCGGTGGCGGCTTCGACCCCGGCGCGGACCGTGGGTGGGTCCCCGACGCGGCGCAGGGCGGCCCCGATGTGGTCGTGAAAACCAAGTTCCACCGGGGTGTTTTCGACCTGGATGATGCACTTATCGTAGAGCCCCAGCAGCAGGTCGAAGCTGACCCCCTCGCGCTGGGCCAGGTCCTCGGCCAGGCGCGAGTAGGCCGACCCTGCGACGTCGCGGAAGAAGTCGCTGCGCAGCGGTGGATCGTCCATGTGGAAGTAGGTTTCTTCTTCTTCTCGGGTGCGATCGATGATCTGGGTGACCGCCACGTGGGCGTCGGGTCGGAGGGCTTCGACCACGTGCGCGTCGATCTCGGCGTGGAGGCCACGGGCCAGGCGATCGAGCTGGGCCAGGGTCTGTTCGGTGCGAAAGGCGCGCAACAGGGTGGTGAGCTGTTCTTCACCTGCGGCCTTTTCGACTTCAGCTCGCAGCAGGCCGAAGCGGGCCGTCACGAAGGCCTCGGTCCGGGCCAGATCGGCCGCCAGATCGTAGTTGGCGCGCGAATTCGTGATGCCGCGACCGAGGATCCGACCGTCCTCGCCCAGCACCACGGCTTTTGTAGTGGTCGATCCGAGATCGACGCCGACGTAGCAGATCACTTGGCCCTCCCTTCGGCGAGGCTCGCGGTGTCTGCCGCCGCGGCCTTGCGGTCAGCCTCTAGCGCGCCGCGCTTTCGTTCTCGTAGCATCTGGAAGTAGCTCTCCAGCCGATTCTTGATGTTGGCGGCGGAGAAGTAGCGAGGATCCACCAGGTCGCTCTCGATGAAGCCACCGGGGATGCCCGTGCGCTTTTCGACTTCGCGCAGGATCAGCAACTGGCCGGCCGAGAAGCTGTTGCAGCTCTTCACCGAGTTGATGATGAAGCCGTCCGCCTTGTACTCCTTGATATACTGGGCCAGCATCTCGATCCGGCCTGGAAGGTTGTGATTGGTGTAGCAACCCCCGCAGTAGTCAGCCATGGTGCCCAGCGGATCGTCCGGGTCGTGTCGATAGCCGAAGTCATAGGTGCCCCCGACCTTGGTGTAGGTGCTGGCCACCACCACGGCACCCTCGTCGCTGAACATCTGCCAGAACTCGCGGAAGCTGGTCCAGTTGGGGGGACCCTCTACGACGATGCGGAATTTCTGGTCGTCAAGAGGACCGGTCGGCGTGAGGGGCCCCTTGCCCTCGGCCACCCGGGCCTCGACCTCTTGCCGCAGGGTCTTGTAGTAAGCCACACCTTCCGGCGTGCCCCGAAAGGCCGTGAAGATCGGGCCGATGTAGTAGACGCCACCGAAGTAGCTGTCGATTGGGCTGGGGGTCTGCTTGGCTGACTGCAAGACCGCCACCAGATCGTCCTCGGCCTGGGCGCTCAGGGTCAGCAATTCGCGCAGCTTGGCTTCGTCATAGGGCCTGCCCGTGACCTTCTCCAGGGCCGGGATCACGTCTTCGCGGAGCTGCTTGATGACGTATTCGCGGTGCTCAGGCAGCAGGGTGCCGTCGCCCTGGTAGGGGATCTGCAAGAAGACAGTAGGGCAGTTGTACTGTTCACGAAGCAACTCGAACCACTTCATGAAGGTGTAGCAACCGGTATACGACAACAGCAGCAGATCGGGTGGTGGCAGCTTGGTGCCGGTCGGCCCGATATTGCCGCTGAGCAGCATGCCGATGTCGGTCTTGACGTAGGTGCAGACATCGGCGCTATGACCCGCTTTCTCGGCTTCGGCGATGTAGGCCTTGGACTTGCCTCGCATGCCCGACTGCAGCGCGTTGATCTCGGGCAGCAGGGGCAGCGCCCCAAAGCTGCGGATCAGCTCGGTGAGGTTGCCCGGGACAAAGGTGTAGACGACCTTTTCGCCCGAATTTGGGGCGTCTTCCAGCCGGCGGAAGTGCTCGGCCATCATCTCTTTTTGCAGCACCATGGAGCGGTCTTTCACTTCGCACATCCCAGGTTGAGTGGGGTCGAGGCACGACTGTCAGCGGTAGATGCCGCCTGGGTGGCGGCCTGGCGTTCCGACCGCGTTCCGACCCACAGCTTGATCGAGTCGGAGAAGGTGCCGGCCTGTTCGCGGAACTGCTGGAACTGGCCCGAGTTCTCGGAGTACTTGAAGGCGATGCAGGGGATCTTGGCGGCTTCGGCCCCCGCCCGCAGCATCGGTCGATCAAGCAGGGCGGGGTCACAGAAGGAGGGGGCCGCGAAGATCACACCGTCGGCGCCCGCGGCATCCACCTGTTCCGCGACCAGCTTGCCCTTGGCGTCGGGCTCGGGTTCGTAGAGGATGCTGGTCTTGCGGTGCGTTGTGAGCAGGGCGTGGGCGAGGGCCGTGATCGGGTCCTGGTCGACGGTGAGACGGCCTTGGATCAGTCGGTTGCCGATCAGCAGGTCATCATCGACGATGTAGCAGCCTGCCCGTTCAATCGTCATCAGCAAGCCCAGAGGAGGGGGCTCACAGAAGGAGCCGACCAGGACGACGCGGGCGTTGTCGCGCGGGCGGCCGGGGTCTTCGGCGGAGACAGCCAGGTAGTCCCGGGCCATCACCAGCCACTGTTCCACGGGCACGATCTCGCCGGCGCGCAGCAACAGGTAGAGCTCTTCGCTGGGGATTCGCCAGGGCTGGCTGCGTCGGACCGCATAGAGTTCCTCGACCACTGCACGCATCTGGTCGTAGAGGGCGATCGACTCCAGCAAGCAGGCGTCATCGACATCCTTGCCCGTGATCGCCGACAGATCGTGCAGCAGGTGCCGGAGTTCACCGGACCAGAAAGTCAGCGCGCGTTCGGGGTGGTTGACCTGCGGTAGATCGACGTAGCGCACGTAGACGTCGGGCTTGAGGATCTGCCACATGCCCGAGAGGTTTCGGATCACAT